>CAIPUP010000155.1 GCA_903868285.1 uncultured beta proteobacterium | reverse complement strand
GGACGGTAGATGTCGCAACTGACCAGCAAAACTTTCTTGCGCTGCTGCTCGCGCAGCATTTTCGCCAGTTTGCCGGTCGATGTGGTCTTGCCAGAGCCCTGCAGGCCCGCCATCAGGATCACCGCCGGCGGCGTGGTAGCCAGATTTAGCCCGCTGGCCGCCTCACCCATCAGGTTGACCAGCTCCCGGTGGACCACGCCAACCAAGGCCTGGCCGGGCGTCAAGCTGCCAACCACATCCTGCCCAAGAGCACGTTCGCGGACACGTGCAATAAAATCCCGCACCACGGGCAGCGCAACATCAGCCTCCAGTAATGCGACGCGCACTTCGCGCAGGGCCTCCTGGGTATTAGTTTCGGTCAGACGCGCTTCACCACGCAGCGTCTTGACCACCTGCGAAAGGCGGCCGGTCAAATTTTCGAACATGCTGGTCCCTGTATTTTTCCCGGCAGACGCGCCGTGAATACTCTGGTGTAAACTGCTGCAGGATGAACGCATCCAGTTTCGCATTTTATCCGATCGTCTCCACACTGTACGCGGTGCTTGCCGCCTATTTCTGGCGCACGCACTGGCATAACAGCGCTCAAAATGACGGCGTGCCAGTCGATCGCCCGAGGGTATTCGAGCATCTTATGGTGCTCACCCCGCTGCTTCTCCACGGCACGCTACTGGCAAACTCGGTTCTGGCAGCCGACGGTATCCACCTCGGTGTTGGCAACGCAATATCCGCCATCGTCTGGCTAACAGTCGCCATCTACTGGACAGGAAACCTGTTTTACCGCATCGAAGGCCTGCAGGCCCTGGTCATGCCGGTGGCGGCGCTCTGCGCATTTTTGCCAGCTCTGTTTCCGTCGACGCGCGCCCTGCCAAATACAGAACTGCCAGTGTTTCAGGTGCATTTGATGATAGCGCTACTGGCCTACAGCCTGTTTACCATCGCATCAATGCACGTGCTCCTGATGGCGGTTATCGAAAACCGGCTGCATAGCGGGCGACTGCCGATGGCCCTGCAACAATTACCCGCCTTGCTGACCATGGAAACGCTGCTATTCCGCATCCTCTGGGCCGGCTTCGTGCTGCTCACGCTGACGCTGGCCACAGGAATCCTCTACTCGGAAGACTTGTTCGGCAAGGCCATGCGGTTCAATCACAAAACCGTCTTTGGCATACTCTCCTGGCTGATTTTCGCCGCACTGCTTGGCGGCCGACAGCTCTATGGCTGGCGCGGCAGGATCGCCGTGCGCTGGACGTTGACCGGCTTCATGTCGCTAGTACTTGCTTATGTCGGCAGCAAATTCGTGCTCGAAGTCATTCTCGGCAGAATATAAACAACAATGCCTGAGCCACGGCCTGCCCGGTCCATACCGGCGCATTCTTCGCGTCGTTAAGCCCTGATGGACGAGATTCCTTTATCGGTGCAGTTTGTTGTACTCGGCATACTACTGCTCTTGTCGGGCTTCTTCTCGATCGCAGAAACCAGCATGATGGCTTTGAACCGTTACCGGCTGAAAGCCCTGCTGCGTACCGGCAACCGTGGCGCCCGCCTTGCCTCCGATCTGCTGGCGCAAACCGACCGCCTGCTTGGCGTAATTCTGCTTGGTAACAACCTTGTCAATGCAGCCGCCGCAGTGCTGGTCAGCGTGATTACCGTGCGCTTGTTTGGCGATGACGAGATCGCACTCGCCATTGGCACGCTGGCCGTTACCTTTTTGATCCTAGTATTTTCTGAAATTACCCCGAAGGTGGTCGGTGCCGCCTATGCAGAGGCTATCGCCCTGCCAATCGCCTTCGTGCTAAAACCACTGCTGCGCCTGCTCTATCCAGTGGTGTGGTTCGTCAATTTGTTCGTGCAAAGCCTGCTCTGGATGCTGCGCTTGAAGCCCGCGGACGCCGCCAATACCAAGATGACGCCCGAGGAGCTGCGCACTCTCGTGCTCGAGGCCGGTAACTACATCCCGAAAAAACACCAGAGCATCCTGTTAAACCTGTTCGACCTGGAACAAATCTGCGTCGACGACGTGATGACGCCGCGCAGCCAGATCGAAGCCATTGATATCGATGC
>CAIPUP010000154.1 GCA_903868285.1 uncultured beta proteobacterium | reverse complement strand
TTGGCATGCAGCCGGGCATTGATCGGCACCGCCACCAGCCCGGCATGCCAGCAGGCATACAGCAGCTCGACATACTGCGGCGTGTTGGCCATGAACAGCGCGATGCGCTCACCCGGCTGCAGGCCAAAGCGCCGGCATAGTGCCGCGGCCAGGCGCTGCACCCGCGTCGCCAGGCTGGCGTAGTCGGCTACCACCCGCGTCCCCAGCGCCAGCGCCGACGCCTGTGGATGCGCGCGCGCACTGCGCCAGAGCAGGCCGGCGAGATTCAACGCGCCGCCGGTGTCACTGCCTTCAGAGCCACCCATGACATCCTCCAGAAATGTCGTAAGTATTTGTTTTTATTAACTTTTTTGGCGAATCGCCTGGGTGCTGACGACACCGAAGTAGGCGCTCACCAGGCCGCCTGCCAAGAGCAGACTGGCCACCGCCGCCATCCAAAATCCGGCCGCGCCGCGTGCCGGTCCGAGCCAATCGGTCAGGCCCAGGGTATAGCCGCCGCCCAAGCCGACACCCCACAACGCAAAGGCATAGATCAGCATCGGGATCAGCGCGCGCTTGTAGCCGCGCAGCACGTTCACCGCCACCGCCTGTACCGCATCAAATACATGATAGATCGCCACCAGTGCCAGCAGTCCGCCCGCCAGGCGTGCCACGCCGGCGTCCAGGGTGTAGAGCCGGGCAATCCCCTCGGCCGCTAGCGACACCAGCACGGCAATCACCAGACCGATGGCGACCCCGGCAACGATGGCCGACAGGCCGGTGGCGCGGGCGCGGCGCAGATCGCCAGCACCGATGGCCTGCCCTACCAGTACCGAGCCAGCATTACCCATGGCCAGCGGCAGCATGAACAGGATGGCGGCAAAGTTGGCGGCGATCTGATGCGCCGCCGATTGCAGCGTACCGAGGCGGGCGATGAACAGCGCCATGAAGGTAAAGCCGGTGACATCGACAAAGAAGGTGATGCCGATCGGCAAGCCAAGCGAGAGGATCTGCCACAGCGTGCGCCAGTGCGGCCAGCTCCAGCGCGCAAACACCCGATAGCGCCGGTAATCCGGATGCCAGCCGGCCCAGGCCCAGCCGATCAGGCACACCACCCAGAACACGATAGCGGTGGCCACGCCGCAGCCGACGCCGCCCATCTCCGGCGCACCGAAATAGCCGTACATGAAGACATAGTTCAGCGGCACCTTCAGCGCCAGACCAAACAGGTTGAGCATCATCAGCGTGCGCGGTCGCGACACCGCCGTGGAAAAGCCATGGAACACCCGGAACGCCAATGCCGCCGGCACCGCCCAGGACATGGCGTTGAGATAGGCGCGGGTCTTGGCCTCCACCGCCGGCTCCAACTGCGTAATGGCCAACAGCGGGTCTGGCCAGCGTAATACCGCGACGCACAGCACCGACAGCAACACACCCAGCCAGGCGCTCTGACGCACCTGCTCGCCGATCTCGCCATGCCGACCAGCACCGTACAGCTGGGCGGCAATCGGCGACAGCGCCAGCAGCACCCCCATGAAGCCGACGAACACACTGAAATACATAGCCGAGCCCACGCCCACCGCGGCCAGGTCCTGGGTGGAGTAGCGCCCGACCATCAGCGTATCAATCAGGCTGTTGGCCATCACCGCCAGCTGGGCCACGAACACCGGCCAGGCCAGCACGAACAGGTCTTTCAACAGCAGACGGCGCAACAGTCTGGCAACAGGGGAAAACAAACGAGAGAACAAGACAGTCCTGACAAAACAGGGCAGGGCGCGGATTCTACCTCTGGCGGCAACTGCACCCGGACAGGCTATATTCAACAGGCTTATTCATTCAAAGCATTGACCCTCAAGGAGAACACGGATGTCGGGCGGACACGGACATGTCGACATTTCCAACAAACGCGTAGCCATGCTGATCGCGGTGCTGGCACTGGTGCTGGCACTGTCAGAGACACTGGGCAAGGCAGCGCAGACCACCGCGCTCAGCCTGAACATCGAGGCGGCCAATCTATGGAACTTCTTCCAGGCCAAGACCATCCGCAGCACGCTGGTGCGCACCGCGGCCGATGAAATGGAAACCAGCCTGTCAGGCTTCAATAACCCGGCGCTGAAAAACGCAATGACCGAGCGCATCGCCGAATGGCGCAAGACCGCGGCACGCTACGACTCCGAGCCCGAAACCAAGGAGGGCCGCAAGGAACTGGCGGCGCGGGCCAAGGAAGCCGAGGCCAAGCGCGATCGCTCGCTGGCAGCCTATCACCACTACGAACTGGCCTCGGCCTCGGTGCAGATCGCCATCGTGCTGGCCTCGGCCGAAGTCATTACCGGTGTCGCTGCACTGGTATGGATTTCCCTTGGCCTGGGGCTGTTGGGAGCCGCGTTCTGCGCCATCGGCACCTTCTGGCCGATGGCGGTGCATCTGTTCTGATATCTACGGCACAGAACAAACAGCATGACCCTGACCGAACTGCGCTATGTCGTAGCCGTGGCACGCACGCGTCACTTCGGACGCGCTGCCGAGGCCTGCTTCGTGTCGCAACCAACGCTATCGGTGGCGCTGAAAAAACTCGAGGACGAACTCGGCGTGGCCCTGTTCGAGCGCGGCAGCGGGGAAGTCACACCCACTGCGGTCGGGGCGCGCATCGTGGAACAGGCGCAGCGGGTGCTGGAGCAGGCCGCGCAGATCAAGGAAGTCGCCAAGCTCGGCAAGGACCCGCTGCAGGGGCCGCTGCGACTGGGGATGATCTACACCATCGCGCCCTATCTGCTGCCACCGTTAGTACGCCTGTTGCATAAGCGCGCACCGCAAATGCCCCTGCTGCTGCAAGAGAACTACACCCATCGCCTGCGTGAAATGCTCAAACAAGGCGAACTGGATGCGGCCATACTGGCGCTGCCGTTCGAGGAACCCGGCTTCGCGCTGCAGCCGCTTTATGACGAACCCTTCGTGCTGGCCGTGCCGCGCGATCACGCCTGGGCTGCGCGCAAGTCGGTCAAGGCCAGCGACCTGAGTAAGCAGGCGGTGGTACTGCTGGGCACCGGGCACTGCTTTCGCGATCAGGTCTTGCAAGCCGCACCTGCACTGAACCGCTTTGGCAGCGGCGCCGCCGACAGTGCCGAAGACGGCATACAGCGCAGCTTCGAGGGCTCGTCGCTGGAGACCATCCGGCAGATGGTGGCCTCGGGCACTGGCGTCACCGTACTGCCCACCAGCTGCGTTCCGGCCAAGCCCGGGCGCGACAGCCTGCTGGCCTATGTGCCGATCAGCGTACCCACCCCAGACCGGCGGGTCGTGCTGGTGTATCGCCGGAGCTTCCCTCGTCTGGCCGCCATCAGCCTGCTGCGCCGTGCCGTGATCGACTGCGCACTGCACGGCGTACAGCCACTGGAGCTGCCGGCCTATTAGTTTTTCGCTATCGATTGATTTGCAACAATCAATTGGATCAATCGATACGGCGTGTTCAGAATCCGCTCCATGCGTTGCACAGTGCAACGCGCCAACTGGAGACCGAAAGGAAACTGAACATGAGCAAGATCGAATCCGTGACCGTCAAGAACATCGAAGCCGCGTTTGCCGGCGAATCGATGGCCCACATCAAATACCGCTACTTCGCCCGCATCGCCCGCGCCGCCGGTGACGAGGCTACTGCCCGGGTATTCGAGCAAACCGCCGACCAGGAAGTGCAGCACGCTTTCGGTCACCTCGATCTGCTCTACCCGAAGTCGGAGATGACCCCGGCACGCGCGCTGCAGATGGCGATCGAGGGCGAGACCTACGAATACACCGAGATGTATCCGCAGTTCCGCCACCTGGCCGAACAGGAAGGCAACGCTGCCGCTGTGGCGGAAATGGACGAACAGATCGCCGAATCCAAAGAACACGCGGCACGCTTTGCCCAGACGCTGGCGAAAGCCGCACGACGCTTTGCCGCGCTGGCCAATGTGGAAGAGCGTCATGCCAACCACTACCGCCAGCAACTGGCATCGCTCAGCCAGTAATTCACCAAAACAATCAACAAGGAAACCATCATGAACACCACTGCACAGAGCAACGATCTCAAAACCTGGCAATGCATCGTCTGCGGCTTCATCTATGACGAAGAACAAGGACTGCCCGATGAGGGCATCACCGCCGGCACCCGCTGGGCTGATATCCCGGCCGACTGGGCCTGCCCGGATTGCGGCGTGGCCAAAGCCGATTTCGACATGGTGGAAATCAGCGTCTGAGACCGAACGCAGACCAGCCACCCACGCACCCACTGGAGTCAGCCTCATGAAACCACTGCTCATTCTCGGCACCGGCCTGGCCGGCTACACCCTGGCACGTGAATTTCGCAAACTCGACCAGACACGTCCGCTGGTGCTGGTGACGGCGGACGATGGCAGTGCCTATGCCAAACCGAACCTGTCCAATGCCCTGGCCACTGATCGCTCGGCCGAGGCCTTGGTGCAGTCCGATGCCGCCGGCATGGCAACGCAACTGCAGGCCCGGGTGCTGACCAGGTATCGCGTCATCGCCATCAACACCGAGGCGCGCCAGGTACATGTGGCGCCGATTGATGACCTGCGCGATGACATACGCGAGGACATCCGCGAGGACATCCGCCAAGGCACGCAAAAGGATGCGGCGTGCGCCACACATGCGCCCGTCGAGATCATCGACTACGCGCAACTGGTGCTGGCGCTGGGGGCCGAGCCACTGCGACTACCTATCGCCGGCAATGCGGCCGATCACATTCGCTCGGTGAACGATCTTGAGGACTACCGGGCATTTCGCGATGCATTGTCGCGCTGTACTGCACCAGCGCGCGTGGCCATCCTCGGCGGTGGCCTGATTGGTTGCGAATTCGCCAATGATCTGGCCATCGCCGGTCATGCAGTGCAGGTCATCGATATCGCACCGCAAGCACTGGGACGTCTTCTGCCCTCGGATTTGCCGGGTGCCGTGCGAGGTCCAGCCCAGGCCTTGCAACAGGCACTGCAGCAGACCGGGGTGCAATGGCATCTGGGTCGCAGCCTGAAGACCATCCAGCACAGCGCCACAGCATCCACCCTGGAATTGCAGCTGGACAACGGTGACAGCCTTGAGGCTGATCTGGTGCTGTCAGCAGTGGGGCTGGCACCACGCACCGCGCTGGCGGCAAGCGCCGGACTGCAGATCGGCCGCGGCATCGTCACCAACCAATGCCTGCAAACCAGTGCGCGCCATGTCTATGCGCTGGGGGATTGCGCCGAGGTCAATGGCATGTTGCTGCCCTATGTCATGCCCATCATGCATGGTGCACGCGCCCTGGCCGCCACCCTGGCCAGCTATCAGGATACGAATGACAGCGTGCAAGCCCAATCGGTGCACTATCCGCCCATGCCGGTGAGCGTCAAGACGCCAGCGCTGCCAATCACCGTCTGTTCACCCGCTATGGGCAGCGCGGGCGCATGGGTAGCAGCCTCCACAGCAAATGCCGATACAAACGCTATCGAGGCGCACTTCCTGTCACCCGAGGGCAAGCTGCTGGGCTTTGCCCTGACCGGCACAGCATGCAGCCGGCGCAGCGCGCTGGTTCGTGCGCTGGTTCTTCTGCCGGGCGACGCCCTCAGCTCATCAGATGTTCGGTCTGGTTGTTCTGGCCCAGGATGACGTAGTTGACCCGCCGTACATCGCTCAGCTGGCGGCCACCGGCATAGGAGATGGAGCTTTGCAGGTCTTCGCGCATTTCGCGCAGGGTGTCGGCCCAGTTGCCGCGTACCGGCTCGAGAATGCGCTTGCCTTCGACATTCTTGCGCTCGCCCTTGTTGAACTCCGAGGCCGAACCGAAATATTCCTTGTAGCGCTTGCCATCTACCTCGACCGTGCTGCCGGGCGATTCCTCCAAGCCGGCGAACAGCGCACCGATCATCACCATGGTGGCGCCAAAGCGCACGCTCTTGGCGATGTCGCCATGCTCGCGTATGCCGCCATCGGCAATGATGGGCTTGGTGGCGACACGGGCACACCACTTCAGTGCTGCCAACTGCCAGCCACCGGTACCAAAGCCGGTTTTCAGGCGTGTGATGCAAACCTTGCCCGGACCGACGCCCACCTTGGTGGCATCGGCGCCCCAGTGTTCCAGATCAGTCACCGCATCCGGTGTGGCGACATTGCCCGCCACGACGAAGGCATCCGGCAAATGCAATTTGATATGACGAATCATCTCGCCCACGCTCTCGGCATGACCATGCGCAATATCGATGGTGACGTAATCGGCACCCGCACCAGCCGCACCCAACTGCACGATGCGCTCGCGATCGGCCTCACCCACGCCGACTGAAACCGATACGAATTGCTTTCGGGCACGCATGGCGCGGGCAAACGCCACGATGTCGATGTCAAAGCGATGCATCACATAGAAATAACCGTTCTCGGCCAGCCAGGCGCACAAGGCCTCGTCAATCACGGTCTTCATGTTGGCCGGCACCACCGGCAGCTTGAAGCGGCGCGGGCCGAACTCCACGCTGGTATCGCATTCGCTACGGCTGTTGACGCGGCACTTGCGCGGCAGCAGCAGGATCTGGTCGTAATCAAAAATTTCCAAGGTCGGTCTCTGCAGAAGTAATGAGAAATCGGACAAAAAAATGGCGTCAGCAAAACCTGGGCGCAGGGCAAACGGGCCGAATCATGCGCATTTCCGTCGCGCTCGGCAAGCGCGATATCAACTGCTGCTGGTGGGATGGCGGATGAGTGCGCCGGTGAGGGTTTCCTGACCCAGGTTGAGATAGAGCACGCCACCGCTGACCGACAGATCAAAGCGCATACGCCGCTCCAGCCGTCGCACCAGGTCCTCCATCAGCGAGCGCTCGATGCTGAACAGCGCCAGTTGCTCCAGGCGATGGATGCGCTCACCCGCCCATTGCTGCAACAACAGCAGCGGATCGCGATGGACATACACCGATACCCGTGGCGCAGCCTTGCCGGCCTTATGCACACGCGCTGCATCCGGCATGCCGACCTCGATCCAGGCCTGCAGCGCACCAGTCAGATCGCGTATCGCAATCGGTGGCTCATCCGGATCGGACAGCCCCTTGGAGAACTCAATGCCTTCCTGATATTCCAGGCAATAGGCCAGCACCCGCGTCCACATATAACTTTCGGTCTCGGACGGATGCCGCGCCACCCGCAACGCCAGTTGCTCGTAGACACCGCGATCACTGTCGGCAAGCGCGATATCAAACACATAGATTGTGGAAGTCAGTGCCATGCGCGCTACGATACCCGAGTGAAACCTGCAAAACCCCCATCTCCCGCCGCCATCGCAATGTCTGCCACGCTTAGCACCAGCAAACTTGGTCTCAAACCAGCCCTTACACCCGGCGTGCTACGTCTGGTGCTGGGCGATCAGCTCAGCACCAGTCTGAGCGCGCTGGAAGATTTGCAACCCGAACGCGATGTGGTGCTGATGGCCGAAGTGGATGACGAGGCCAACTATGTCGCGCACCATCAGCAAAAGCTGGTGCTGGTGTTCTCGGCCATGCGGCATTTCGCGCATGCACTGCGCCAGCGCGGCATCCGTGTCGACTATGTCGCGCTGGACGACGACAGCAACGACCAGCACAGGCCACGCAGCCTGGCGGCAGCGCTGCAACAATCCCTGAACCGAAACAAACTGCGTTCGGTGGTTTGCACCGAGCCCTCGGAATACCGCGTCAAACAGCACTTGCAGCAATTCACCGAGGACACCGGTATCGCACTCGCGATGCGCGAGGACAGCCGTTTTTTTGTCAGCCATGCGCGCTTTGCTGCCTGGGCCGAGGGTCGCAAAAGCCTGCGCATGGAGTTTTTCTATCGCGAGCTAAGGCGCGAGACCGGGCTGCTGATGGATGGCAGCGAACCCTGCGGCGGGCAATGGAACTTCGATCATGACAATCGCAAATCGCTGCCAGCAGGGGTGAATGCACCGCCGCGACTGCGCTTCGAGCCTGATGCCATCACCCGCAGCGTGATGGATATGGTGCGTCAGCGCTTTGGTGAGCGCTTCGGCACGCTGGAGGAATTTGCCTGGCCAGTGACACAGGAACAGGCAGCGCAGGCACTGTCGCATTTTGTCAGCCACCTGCTACCCGCCTTTGGCGACTGGCAGGACGCCATGAAGACCGGCGCGCCCTTTCTCTGGCACAGCCTGCTGTCGAGCAGCCTCAACCTGGGCTTGCTGCAAGCGCGGGAAGTGTGTGCCGCAGCCGAGGCCGCCTATCGCAACGGCAGCGCTCCCCTGAATGCGGTGGAAGGATTCATCCGGCAAATCCTCGGCTGGCGCGAATATGTACGCGGTATCTACTGGCTGCGCATGCCGGCGTATCAACACAGCAATACCTTGCAGGCCACGCGTCCACTGCCGGCGATGTACTGGGGCGGCAATACACAAATGCGTTGCATGGCACAGGCCATTGATGACACACGCCGCCATGCCTATTCGCATCACATCCAGCGGCTGATGGTGACGGGCAATTTCGCGCTGCTGGCCGGTATTGATCCGCAGCAGGTGCACGCGTGGTATCTAGCGGTCTATGTCGATGCCTTCGAATGGGTCGAGTTACCCAACACCCTGGGCATGGCGCTGTATGCCGATGGCGGTCTGCTGGCGTCCAAACCCTATGCCGCTTCGGGTGCCTATATCAACCGCATGTCGGATTTCTGCAAGGGCTGTCACTACGACGTGAAGCTGAAGACCGGGCCGCGCGCCTGTCCGATGAACAGCCTGTACTGGGCCTTTCTGATTCGTAACCAGTCACAACTGCAGGGCAATCCGCGCATGGCTCTGCCCTATCGCAATCTTGCCGCCTGGAGCGAGGAGCAACGCCAGGCGATGACGCAACAAGCGGAACAGTTTCTGGATAACGAGCTGGGCTGATTCGCAGGCTGGTATTTCAGCGCCGGAACTACAGCGCCGGAACTACCGTGCTGAAACTACAGTGCTTCAACCTGTACCGGCGCAGCCCACAGGTACTGCATCACGCGCTGGGCATGTGACAGCGTATCGCTGGTGACAAAGCGCACCTGTCCCACCTGCCCCAACTTCCCCACCTGCCCTGCTTGGTCAGGGACACTTTCAACGCCATGCTTGAGGTCGATCGCTTGCAACTTGCGCATGACCTCTTTGGCCACCGCCGCTGCCGGGTCCACGATCTGCACCGCATCTCCGACCAGAGCACGGATGCTGTCGCGCAAAAATGGATAGTGGGTACAGCCCAACACAATATTGTCGGCGCCTGCGGCCAGCAAAGGCTCGATATAGCCGGCCAGCAGTTGGCGCGTTGCCGGGCTGTTCAGCTCCAGTCGCTCGACACATTCCACCAGTCCGGGACAGGCCTGCAGCATCACCTTGACTCCGGCACCCTCGCCATACTCGGCACACAGCCGCGAGACATTGTCCGAGGCCAGGGTCTGGCTGGTGGCCAGCACCGCGATCACACCACTGCGGCTATTGAGCGCCGCCGGCTTGATGGCCGGCTCCATCGCCACCACTGGCACCGGACAACGCTCACGCAGCATGCGCACCGCCACCGAGGTCACGGTATTGCAGGCCACCACGATGACCGATGCCCCGGCCTGGAGCAAGTAATCGGTGATGAACCCGGCCCGCTGCTCGATGAAGTCGCCGCTGCGATCGCCATAGGGTGCATGGGCCGAATCGGCCACATAGAGCAGATCCTGTTGCGGCAGGGCGTGGCGGATTTCCCGCAGCACCGACAGCCCACCAACACCGGAATCAAAAACACCAACAAGCGAGCTGGGGCGCGAAGACATAGCCGCGCAGAATACCGCAGCAGCAAGGCGCAAACATGCCAGGCAACACGCTGGCGGCGGCATGCTAGCCTGTAACGTTATTCGTCCAGCAACGCCACCACGTTTCACCACAGGAGGAGCCATGCAAACACCCGACCATCAACCGGCAACCACGGCCGAAGGCATCCAAGCCACAGACGTGGATCGTCGCAAGCTGCTGAAAGTCACAGCCACCGGCCTGGGTGCCGCTGCCGCTGCCGGCATCAGCACCGCTGCCACACTGGGCAGCAGCGCAGCCCTAGCGCATACCAATCCGAATGGCCGTACCTTCGTGCTGATCCATGGTGCCTGGCATGGCGGCTGGTGCTGGCAGCGTGTCGCCACCGCCTTGCAGGCAAAGGGGCACAAGGTCTATGCACCCTCGCTCACCGGTCTGGCGGATCGCTCGCACCTGCTCAGCAACAGCATCAACCTCGACACCCACATCACCGATATCGTCAACCTGTTCAAGTGGGAAGACCTGCGCAACGCCGTACTGGTCGCGCACTCCTATGGTGGCTGGCCGGTGTCGGGTGCCATCGAGCAGTTGCTCGACCGGGTGAGCTCGATTGTCTATGTTGATGCCTTCATGCCGGCCGATGGCGAACGCGGCTTTGATCTGACATCGCAAACTTTCCAGCAGCAGCTCAGGGAAGCCGTGGCCAAGGGCGAAGCCGGACGTCCGGTACCGCAGGGCAATGCCTTTCGCATTCTCGATCCCAAGGATGTGGCCTGGGTGGCCGGCAAGATGACACCGCAGCCGGTGGGTGTGGCCATGCAGCCGGTCAAGAACACCGCGGCACGCGAGAAGGTGGCCAGGAAAACCTACATCCGCGCCCCGGCTTATCCGCAGCCGAGCTTTGATCAGTATCTGGCGCGCTGCAAAGCCGACAGCAGCTGGCGCACCTACAGCTTTGCACCGAGCGAGGCCGGCCACGACATCATGGTCGATGCACCGGTCAAGCTGGCGCAGATCCTGATGGATGTGGCCTGAATTGCAGAGCGCGTCGAGCCGCAGCCACGATGGCAGCGGCATCGACCTGAAAGTGCGCACGCAATGCGGCCCGGGTGTCAGAGCGACCATAGCCATCCGTGCCTAGGGTGATGTAAGGGCCGGGCACCCAGGCCCGCACCAGCTCCGGCAAGGCGCGCACATAGTCGGTGGCGGCAATGGTGGGGATGGGCGCAGCAGCCGTGTCACCTGCAGTTGCCTTGTTACCAGTGCGCGCTTGTGGTGTTGCCAGACATTGTGTGATCCATGGCTGGGGAGCAGGCGGCGGCGCAGGCTGCGACGCGGGCTGCTGCGTGTTGCACGACTGCGATTCGCAGGCAAGTCCATCACGCTGCAACTCGCTGAAGCTGGTGACGCTCCACACTTCCACTGCCAGTCCGTCTTCGCTTTGCAGGCGCTGCGCGGCCACCAGCACCTCGCGCAGGATGGTGCCCGAACCCAGCAGGCGCAGCGCTGGCACCACCCCGGCCGGCACCGGTTGCAGGCAATACATGCCACGGCGTATGCCCTGCTGCACCGCCTCGCTCAGCGCACCTGCGATGCCGCCAGGCATGGCGGGATGGGCATAGTTCTCGTTCATCACCGTGACGTAATAAAACACATCCTCCTGCTGCTGCAGCATGCGCCGCATGCCGTCCTGCACGATCACCGTCAGCTCGTAGGCAAAGCAGGGGTCGTAGGCCACACAGTTGGGAATGGTGGCGGCAATCAGGTGCGAGCTGCCGTCCTGGTGCTGGAGACCCTCGCCCGAGAGCGTGGTGCGACCGGCAGTGCCGCCGATGAGAAAACCGCGCGCACGCGAATCGCCGGCAGCCCAGGCCAGATCACCGATGCGCTGAAAGCCGAAGATCGAGTAGTAGATGTAGAACGGCAGCATCGGCAAGCCGTGGGTGGAATAGCTGGTGGCGGCGGCGATCCATGAGGCCATGGCACCGGCTTCGCTGATGCCCTCTTCCAGTATCTGACCGTCACGCGCCTCCTTGTAGTACAGCAGCTCGTCGTGGTCCTCCGGTTCGTACAGCTGACCGACCGAGGAATAAATGCCAACCTGCCGGAACAAAGTCTGCATGCCGAAGGTGCGCGCCTCATCGGCAACGATGGGCACCACCCGCGCACCGAGCTGCGGCTCCTTCAGCAGCTGAGCCAGGATCTGCACAAAGGCGGTGGTGGTGGATTGCTCGCGCCCGGCACTGCCCTCGAGCAGCTTCGAGAACGCCGACAATGCCGGCACGGCCAGCGCCGGGGCATCGCTGCGTCGTGCTGGCAGGTAGCCACCCAGGCGCTGGCGCTGGGCATGCAGGTATTTCATCTCGGCACTGTCCTCGGCCGGCTTGTAAAAGCGCAAGGCCACCGTGTCCTCGTCTGACAGCGGCAGATCAAAGCGATCACGAAACGCCAGCAAGGCCTGATGGTCGAGTTTCTTTTGCTGATGCGTGCCCATCTTGCCCTGCGCGATCGGCCCCATGCCATAGCCCTTCTTGGTCTGCGCCAGAATCACTGTCGGCTGACCGGTGTGACGCAAGGCGGCGTGATAGGCGGCATAGATTTTCAGCGGGTCGTGTCCGCCACGCCGCAAACGATCGATGTCGGCATCTGACATGTCGCCGATAAGTGCGCGTAAGTCTTTGTATTTATTGAAGAAATTTTCACGATTAAACCTGCCGTCGGTGGCCGCATAGGTCTGGAACGCGCCATCGACGGTTTCATGCAGGCGCTTGAGCAGGACACCACCATGCTCGGCCTGATCGCGCGCGAACAGCGGATCCCAATCCGAGCCCCACATCAGCTTGATGACATTCCAGCCGGCGCCGGCGAACAGGCCTTCCAGCTCCTGCACGATGGAGCCATTGCCGCGCACCGGTCCGTCCAGACGTTGCAGATTGCAATTGACCACGAACACCAGATTGTCCAGACCTTCGCGCGCCGCCAGCGACAGTCCGGCCAGCGACTCGGGTTCATCCATCTCGCCATCGCCAACAAAGGCCCACACCTTGCGGCCCTGCACACCCGGCTGCACCGTGGCGGCATCGATCAGGCCGCGATGACCGAGATAGCGCAGAAAGCGCGCCTGATAAATGGCCTGTAGCGGCCCCAGGCCCATCGAGCCGGTGGGGAACTGCCAGAAGTCGGGCATCAGCCAGGGATGGGGATAGGAGGACAGGCCGGCGACGGCGCTGCTGTTGCGATCGCTTTGCCTGTTACCCGCGTTCTCCTCGACCGCGACAGTTTCGCGCCGGTAGCGCTGCAGCCGCGCCTCGCTCAGACGCCCTTCGAGGTAGGCCCGGGCATACACACCCGGCGCGGAGTGCGCCTGGAAGTAGACCAGGTCACCGCGCTGCTGGCCGTGATCGGCCTTGAAGCAATGATTGAAACCGGTCTCAAACAAATCGGCGGCCGAGGCATAGGTGGCGATGTGGCCACCGAGTTCGCTGGAGAAGTTATTGGCCCGCACCACCATTGCCAGGGCATTCCAGCGCACGATGGCCGACACCCGCTGCTCCAGCAACAAGTTGCCAGGAAAGGCCGCCTGGCGCTCAAGCGCGATGCTGTTGCGATAGGGTGTGTTCACCAGTGGCGGCAGCTTGATGCGCCGGTCGCGCGCATGGTCGAGCAGCTTGCGCAGCATGAAGCTGGCGCGCTCGGCGCCTTGCTCGCGCACCAGGTCATCCAGCGCCGTCAGCCACTCGGCGGTTTCGGCAGGATCGACATCCTGCGCGATGACACGCCAGTAGGCGGCGGGATCGGGTGAAGCGTCGGCGGCATTGCGTTCGGAGAAGGGTTCGAAGGAGGACATGGCGATCTACCAGGCTGAACATGCGGGAACATGCGGGAACATGCAGGAACATGCGGAGAGAAAACGAACTCGCATGCTATCGGTAGCGGTGCAGCACAGGGTTGCGTAATTTACCCATGACAGCACTATTTGCAGTAGATTCTGCCGTTACAAATCTTTTTAAAGGCAGATCATGTCGTCATTGACGCTGGATGCAGTGGACTGGCGCATTCTGGGTGTGCTGCAGGAAGATGCCCGTATTGCCAATGTCGATCTGGCCAAACGGGTGCATCTGTCGGCCTCGCCCTGCCTGGCACGGGTACGCAAGCTCGAGCAGGCCGGACTGATACGCCGCCATGTCACCCTGCTCGATCCCATTCCGCTCGGCCTGACGGTGTCGGTGTTCATCCAGGTACGCCTGGAAAAGCAAGTTGAACGCGCGCTCGACACCTTCGAGCAGGCCATCGCCGATCGACCCGAGGTGATGGAGTGCTACCTGATGACCGGCGATGCCGACTATCTGCTGCGGGTGCTGGTGAAAGACGTGCAGGCGCTGGAGCGTTTCATCGTCGACTTCCTGTCGCGGGTGCCGGGCGTGGGCAACATCCAGAGTTCCTTCGCGCTGAAGCAGGTGAAGTACAAGACGGCGCTGCCGTTGCCGGGCCAATCACCGAACCGATCAAACCGGACTACGCGCAAGCGCAAGGCGTAACAACCCCAACAATAAAAAAGGCCTCCAGCGGAGGCCTTTTCATCACTGCAACCGCACCGGCAAACTCAGGCGGCCTTTTTCTTCTGCTTGGCCTGGGCTGCCTTGGCA
>CAIPUP010000153.1 GCA_903868285.1 uncultured beta proteobacterium | reverse complement strand
GCGATGATCTGCACCGGCTTGGACGGATAGCGATCTTGCGCTGATGAGAGCGTGGCCAGGACCAGGGCGGCGACGCCAAGGAGTGCGCCCGTCAGGGTACGCGCTGAACAATGATGCTGGGTCATGAGTGCTGCCTTTTCGGTGTTGCAATGCGATATTGCAGGATTGAGTGGTTGAAGCTATTCCAGAATTACCGCGCGTACCGGCGAGGCCTCTGCCCCGACCAGTTTCAGCGGCAATGCCACCAGGGTGACGCGCTGGCTTTCGGCCTGATCGAGGTTGTTGAGGTAGGGCAGGGTGACCACACCGTGTTCGCTGAAGGTGCGCGATGAATTGAATACGCGTGGCGAATTCGGCTCGTCCACGCCGTGATAGAAGTCATAGCCGACCACGCTCACGCCGCGATCGATACACCACTGGGTGGCGGCGGCGGTGAGGTAGGGCGAGCGCTTTTGCCAGTCGTTGATCATGTATTGCTTGTTGACATCACTGCGCAGCAACAGGCGGTCACCACGCTTCAAGGCTGCACCAGCCGCCTGTTCCAGAATTTCCGGCGTGATGGCCTTGCCTGGCACGCAATGCCGCACATCGGCGATCACCGCATCGCCGGCAAAGGTCTCCAGCGGCAGATCGTGCACCTGCTTGCCACCCGGCACATTGTGTTCCGGGGCATCGATATGGCTACCGGCATGCAAGCGCATATGCACGCCGCGCACGATCTGACCGGCGCCACCCGGGGCATCATGCTCCTTGATCACTTCCATCTCGAACTGCATGTCCTTCTTGAAGCCGGGCGGGGTGCGCATCTTGAACTTCGAGTCGTCCAGCTCGAGGCTGATGTCGATGACCTTGCGTATCGGGAGTGCCATGCGGATTCCTTGTTGCGGTTGCGTTGAAGCATTGAAGCCCTGAGAGGGCGAGCCACGGGGCGCGGATTCTAGCGGTAAACCTTCTGCCATCGCCCCGCAGCGCAGCATGCAGGACATAGAATCGCGCCCTATGTCTGCACACCATCACGCCACTACATCGCCCGCGCCAGAAACGACGGGTGCCAATGCAAAAAGTAGCCATGCGCAAGAACCACGCCGCAACGAATGGCGCGTGGTACCGCTGCTGCTGCCTTATCTGTGGGAATACCGTACCCGGGTGAGCGTGGCGCTGCTGTTCCTGGTGATCGCCAAGCTGTCGAACGTCGGCGTGCCACTGATGCTCAAGGAAGTGGTGGATGCGCTCGATCCGAAGCTGGCGCTGGCGGCGCTGCCGCTGGGCGTGCTGGCAGCCTATGGCTTGTTGCGCTTTTCCAGCACGCTGTTTGCCGAGCTGCGCGACATCCTGTTCGTCAAGGTCACGCAGCGTGCCATCCGGCGTGTGGCGCTGGCGGTGTTCCGGCATCTGCACGGACTGTCGCTGCGCTTTCATCTGGAACGCCAGACTGGCGGTGTGTCGCGCGATATCGAGCGCGGCACGCGCGGTATCAGCACCTTGCTGTCTTACATGCTGTTTTCCATTCTGCCGGTGGTGCTGGAATTCTTTCTGGTGGCGGCGGTGCTGGTGACGCGTTTTGACTGGCGTTTCCCGGCTGTCACGTTCGTTGCGGTCGGCCTGTATATCGCTTTCACCATTGCCATCACCGAATGGCGTATCGGTATCCGCCGGCGCGCCAACGAGCTGGATTCGCGCGCCAACAGTCGCGCCATCGATTCGCTGTTGAACTATGAAACGGTGAAGTATTTCAACAACGAGGAGTTCGAGGCCGGTCGCTACGATCACAGCCTGCAGCGCTATGAGGGCGCAGCGGTGAAGTCGGAGTCCTCGCTCGGGCTGCTCAATATCGGCCAGAGTTGCATCATCGCGGCGGCGGTCACCCTGCTGATGCTGCTGGCGGCGCAAGGTGTCATTGACGAGACCCTGACCCTGGGTGATCTGGTGCTGGTGAACGCGCTGCTGATCCAGCTCTACATTCCGCTCAATCACCTGGGCATGGTGTATCGCGAGATCAAGCAGTCGCTGATCGACATGGACCGCATGTTCCGGTTGCTGGAGGAGAACCGCGAGATCGCCGACGATCCGGCCGCGCGCGACCTGCCGCCCGGTCCGCTGGCCGTGCGCTTTGCCGAGGTGGATTTTTCCTATGAGGCGCGCCGGCGCATCCTGCAGCAGGTGGCGTTCGAGGTGCCGGCGGGTGCCAAGGTGGCGGTGGTCGGGCCGTCGGGGTCGGGCAAGTCGACGCTGGCGCGACTGTTGTTCCGGTTCTATGACGTGTCTGGTGGCAGCGTGTTGGTGGGGGATTGCGATCTGCGTACCCTGCGTCAGAGCAGTTTGCGCTCTGCCATCGGGATCGTGCCGCAGGACACGGTGCTGTTCAATGACACCATCCTCTACAACATCCATTACGGCCGGCCCAGTGCCACGCAGGAGGAAGTGATCGAGGCGGCCAAGGCGGCGCAGATCCATGATTTCATCAGCCGCCTGCCGGATGGCTATCAGGCCCAAGTGGGGGAGCGCGGGCTGAAGCTCTCCGGAGGCGAGAAGCAGCGCGTGGCGATCGCGCGTGCCATTCTGAAAAATCCGCGCATCCTGATTTTTGACGAGGCCACCTCGGCACTGGATTCCGAGACCGAGAAATCGATCCAGGCCGAACTCGATCGCATTGCGCGCGGTCGCACCACGCTGGTGATCGCACACCGGCTATCCACCATCATGGACGCCGACCAGATTCTGGTGATGGATGGGGGTTGCATCGTCGAGCGCGGCAGTCATGACGCGTTGCTGGCAGCGGAAGGTCAGTACGCCCAGATGTGGGCCTTGCAGCAGCGCGAGAAACAGCTCAGCTAGGCAGCAAGCACAATCCGCTGACCGTATTCAGCTGACCGTGTATGACAATGCCGTGAATGGCGCAGATTTGGCCTGAGAAGCATGGGCTAAGTGCTTATTTTTCTTGGGTTTTCTTGTTTTTCGCGAGATCAGGCGGTATCATCCGCCGGTTATCGCTGGAGGAATGCCTGTGTCTGTTGTTTCGCTGTCCCCATCCTCTCTGTTGGCAAGCCTGCCCCACCGACTTGTTCGTGGGCTGCGACCGCTTGCCATGACCTTGTCCTTGGTCGTAACCCTGCCGGTATGGGCTGCGGCCGCGCCGGTCAGCAGCGGTGACGATCCGCTGCCGGCGCGCCTGGCGCTGGAGTCCAGTGCCGCGGTGGTGCTGGATCAGGACACCGGGCGCGTGCTGTATGGCAAGAACGCCCAAAGCATCGCCCCCATCGCTTCCATTACCAAGCTCATGACGGCAATGGTGGTGCTGGATGCCGAGCTCGACATGGACGAGCCGATCACCATCACCCATGCCGACGCCGATGCCTTGCGCAACACCCGCTCTCGTCTGAATGAGGGTGCCACGTTGCGACGCGAGGAGCTGCTGCGTCTGGCTTTGATGTCCTCGGAAAATCGCGCCGCTGCAGCCCTGTCACGGGCTTACCCCGGTGGGCGCGAGGCGTTCATCCGTGCCATGAATCTCAAGGCGCAGAGCCTGGGTCTCACGGGCACGCGTTATGCCGATGCCACCGGGCTGTCCTCCTCCAACGTGTCAACGGCCGAGGATCTGGCGGCGCTGGTACGCGCGGCGCACACCTATCCCCGTATCCGAGAGTTTTCCACCGCCACCAGTCATGAGGTTGTTGTGGGCGGCCGGCGCCTGGCCTATCACAACACCAACGCCCTGGTGTCGAATGACAACTGGGACATCGGCTTATCCAAGACTGGCTTTATCAACGAAGCTGGCCGTTGTCTGGTGATGCAGGCCGTGTTGGCCGGCCGCAATGTGGTGATCGTGCTGCTCGACTCCTGGGGCAAATACGCCCGCATGACCGATGCCCTGCGTATTCGCAGCTGGATGGAGGGCAAGGTGGCGCCGGTAATAGCGGCGCGCAAGCCCAGCACCAATGCCCGCACTGCCCAGGCCAGGACGGTCAACGCCGCTCCTCGCAAGCCGGCCGCCAACAAGCCGCGTCGTGCCGTGCGCACGGAGCGCGGACGCCATACCCTGTCTTGATCAAGGCGCTTGATCGCAGCGAGTTGCTGGTGTTGACAGGCACAGATTCAGATTCAATGCCGAGCGGGAAAGCGTGACTGCCATGACTGCCTCTAATCTGTTGCGCAAGCGCGATCGTGATGATCAGCCGGGCGTGGTGCGGTTCTACAACGCGCTGGCCGATCGTTCGTCCTTGTTGCAGCGGGTACTGGCCGGTTTACGGCAATCACCACGCAGCCTGTTTTCGCAGGGCTTGCACGACCCGCTGGCAGCACGCCTGCAGCAGCAACTGGGTCAGCAGCCGGAGTACTACCTGGCACGCGCCGAAACCGAAGTTCTGCAGAGCATGGCCGCTGAGCTGGCGACGCTGGCCGGTCCGCAGACCCAGCTGATCGCCTTTGGCCCGGCAGCATCGGATGCGCTGTCGGCAGTGTTGCAGACCCTGCAACCTTCGCTGTATCTGCCACTGGAATTCGATGGTGCGGTGTTATATCGCCATTGCATGGCCATGTCTGAGTTGTGCCCCGGGCAGAACATCGCTGGCATTGCGATTGATCATGCGGCCGAGCTATCACTGCCGGCGTTTCTGGGTGTGACCATCCGACGCAATCTGTTGTATGTGCCGGCCACCGTGCTGTCGCGGCTCGCGCCACAGGAGTGTCAGGTCTTCATGGAACGTGCGGCACTACTGGCAGGACGTGGCGGCATGCTGCTGGCCGGTGTCGATCTGAAGCAGGATCGCTATACGCTGGAAGCCTCCTGCAATGATGCAGCGGGCTTTGCCGCCGCCTTGCACCTGAACCTGCTGCAGCAAATGAATCAGGCGCTGGGCAGTGATTTCGTGCTGGACGCCTGGGACTATCGTGGCAGCTGGAGCGGGGCAAGAGGTCGCACCGAGATGCACCTGCTCAGCAGCCAGGCACAGCAAGTGAGCCTGGGCGGGCAGTCGCTGCAATTCGCTGCCGGTGAGTCCTTGCTGGCAGGTATCGGCAGTCATTACACCCTGGCCGAATTTGCCGAGCTGGGTCGTCATGCCGGCTGGTTGCCGGTCAAGCTCTGGGCCGATTCGCGTCAGCAGTACGCACTGCATCTGATGAAACTGTCCTGAACGGCGCAAGGCCGTTCGCTGTTGCGGATCGTTGTTGAGGTACGGCTGCCAGCATGCATAGCGAAGACGCATTACGGGACATGCTCAACAAGGCCCTGGCATTACAGCAGGCTGGTGAATTTGCGCGCGCCTTGAACCTGTATCGCAAGCTGCTGATGGCTGCGCCACAGAGCTTCGATGCTCTGCATCTGTCGGGTGTCTGTCATATGGAACTGGGTCAGACGCAACAGGCCATTGACTTGATCACCCGTGCATTGGCACTCAATCCCGATAGCGCCGGCGCGCACAATAATCTTGGTTTGGTACTGGATGCAGCTGGCAAGCCGCAGCAGGCATTGGAGTGTTACAACCGCGCCGTGACCTATCAGCCGGATTTCGCCGAGGCACACTCCAATCGCGGACTATTGTTGCTGGCGATGGGGCAGGCGCAATCGGCATTGCAGTGTTTTGATCGTGCCATCGCGCTGCGTCCGACGTTGGCGCAGTGTCATAGCAATCGTGGCAATGCCATGCAGGCACTCGGTCGGCCCAAGGAAGCGTTGGCGTGTTACGACAGGGCGTTGGCGCTTGCGCCGGGCTTTGTCGATGCCTGGTACAACCGTGCTGCAAGCCTGTTGGCGTTGCAACAACACGCGGCTGCGCTGGATAGCTACGACCGGGCGCATGCGCTACAGCCACAGCATGCGCAGGTTTTGATCAATCGCAGCAATTTACTGCTGCGGTTACAGCGCCATGCCCAGGCCATGCGTGATCTTGAGCTTGTATTGCGCCTGCGCCCGAGCATGCCCGAGGCGCATAACAATCTTGGTTATTTGCTGTCCACCCTGGGACAGACCACGCAGGCGGTAGAACGTTTTCAACGGGCCATCAAGCTGCGGCCTGACTATGCCGAAGCGCATTACAACCTGGCCTGCAGCCTGCAAAAATTACAGCAATACGCGCAGGCTCTGGCGAGTTTTGACCGTGCCCGGGCACTGGATCCCGAACGACCCTATCTGTTGGGGGATCGACTGCATGCAAGGATGCAAGCCTGTGAATGGGCAGGTCATGCTGCCGATCTGGCACAACTGGTCGTGCGCATTGAGGCCGGCGAGCGTGCCTCACCCTGTTTTCCTGTGCTGGCGCTGATCGATGATCCGGCGCTGCAATGCAAGGCAGCGCAGACCTGGGTGGCAGACCGGCATCCTGCTTGCGCCGAGGGTGTGTCTTTTCCTGCCCCTGTCGCCGCCCAGCGCATACGCATCGGCTATTTTTCTGCTGACTTTCGCCAGCACCCCGTGGCGCTGCTGATGGCGGGTGTGTTCGAGAGCCATGATCGACAAGAGTTTGAAATTACTGGATTTTCCTATGGCCGCCATCCGGACGATGCCATGCGTGAGCGCATTCGGGTCAGTCTGGATCGTTATGAGGATGTGCGTGACCAATCCGATGCCGAGGTGGCAGCGCTGGCACGCAGTCTGGGTATCGATATCGCCATTGATCTGGGTGGCTACACCGAACATGCCCGCACTGGAATTTTTGCCGCCCGCGCTGCACCGGTACAGCTTGGGTATCTGGGTTATCTCGGCAGCATGGGTGCACCGTACATGGACTACATCCTGGCCGATGAAACGTTGATTCCGCCGGCGATGCAGCAGCATTACCAGGAGCAGATCGCCTATCTGCCGAGTTACCAGGCGAATGATTTTCGTGTTCCGGTTGAAGCGGGTCGGGTCAGTCGAGCCAGTCTGAATATTCCCGAGCAAGCGTTTGTCTTTGCCTGTTTCAACAACAACTACAAAATCACGCCGCTCATGTTCGACAGCTGGATGCGTATCTTGCAGCAGGTACCGGATAGCGTGCTGTATCTGTACGTGGCCAATGCGCTGGCGCAGGAAAATTTGCAGCGCGAGGCGCAACAGCGGGGTGTGGCAGCGGACCGACTGCTATTCGCTGAGCGATTAGCCATGTCTGACTATCTGTCGCGCTATCAGTGCTGTGATCTGTATCTGGACACGCTGCCCTATAACGCCGGCACCACCGCCAGCGATGCGCTCTGGGCTGGTTTGCCCTTGCTGACCTGCCGTGGCCATGCGCTCGCTGCGCGCATGGGTGCCAGCCTGTTGCAGGCGCTGGATTTGCCCGAGCTGATCACCGAAAGCGTGGCCGACTATGAACGGATGGCGATCACGCTGGCGCAACAACCGCAGCGTCTGGCGGAGCTGCGTGCCAGGCTGCAAGCCAATCGTGATTCCGCGCGCTTGTTTGATACGCGGCGGTTTACCCGCAGCCTGGAGCAGGCCTTTACACGGATGCAGCAGCACCGGCTGGCCGGAGAATCGCCGCAGCTGGTGCGGGTGTCAGGGCAGGATTGAGCGTAAGTCGGAGGCGGATAGCGGCAATCGTTGTCGCAGTCGCGTGTCCGCTACTCGGGCACCACTGACTCTTTGGTGGTCTGGCCTTGCCAGCCGATGGCGCGCGAAATCTTGATGGCGGTTTCCTGCACCAGTGCTGCCCATTCCGGTTTCATGCGCTCGGCGGGTGACGAGATCGAGAGTCCGGACACCAGCAGCCCGGTGTCGTCGCGCACCCCGGCACCGATGCAGCGCACCCCCAGTTCGGCCTCTTCTTCGTCGGTGGCATAGCCCTGGATGCGTACTTGCGTCAGCACCTTCTCCAGATCCGGCAGGGTAGTGATGGAGTTGCGGGTATAGCCGCGGAGTCCAGTGCGCTCGGCATAGCCACGATTTTCTTGTGGCGAGTCCTCGGCCAGAAACAGTTTGCCAACAGCGGTGATGTGCAGTGGTGCCCGCGCCCCGACGATATTCACCACGCGCATCATGGCGCGGCCGGAGCTGGTGCGCTCGATGTAGACAATTTCGTCATCGCGCCGAACCGAAAGGTTGACTGCTTCGCCGGTGGCGGCATGCAACTCGCGCATCAGTGGCAGCGCATGTTCGCGCACGCTGATGCGGCCCTTGACCAGATTGCCCAGCTCCAGCAACCGGATACCCAGCCGGTAGTTTCCCTGGTCGACCCGCTCCACCATGCGATCGTTCACCAGCGCAGTCAGTATGCGGTGCGTGGTGGAAGGATGCAGACCCGTAGCCTCGGACAGGCGCTTCAGGCTGACCGCCTCGGCGTGTTGCGCCATTTCATCCAGCAGGCTGGTCATGCGCTCGATCACCTGTATCGAGTTTTTGGATTCTTCCTTGGCCATGCGCCGATGCCTTGTTCTGCCTTGTTCTAATGAACGGAAATTCTAACCCTCGTGCTGGCATAGAACCGTACTGCACAGGGTGTTTACAGCCTGCGTGCTATATTTCTTAAGTTAACTTCACAGGCGCTTTTCATTCCAGCATGCGCGTCGGACTCTTTGTTACCTGCCTGGCCGACATGATGCGGCCCTCCATTGGCTTTGCTGCCCTGCAGCTATTGCAGCGTGCCGGCTGCGAGGTGGTAGTGCCGCAAACGCAGACCTGTTGCGGTCAGCCTGGCTGGAATGCCGGCGATAAGCCTGCTGCAGGTGCCCTGGCACAAAAGCTGATTGGCGAATTCGCGGATTGCGACTATGTGGTGCTGCCATCGGGTTCCTGTGCCGGCATGATCAAGACGCACTATGCCGAGCTGCTCGACGATTCACCGTTGTGGCAATCGCGTGCTGCGGCGTTGTCTGCGCGCACCTATGAACTGAGCGACTTTCTGGTCAGCGTGTTGAAAGTTGCCACCGTGCCGGGGCAGTATCGGGGCTGCGTCACTTACCACGATGCCTGTTCCGGATTGCGCGAGTTGGGCATCAAGGCGCAGCCGCGTCAGTTGCTGGGATTGCTGCCGGGTCTGCGTCTGGCCGAGATGGCGGATTGCGAAACCTGCTGCGGATTCGGTGGTGCGTTCTCGGTCAAGTTCGGTGATATCAGCGCCAAGATGGCCGACAGCAAATGTGAACATGTTCAGCAGATGGTGCAGCAGCAGGGTGCCTCGGCGGTGGTGCTGGGTGACCTGGGTTGCATGCTCAATATCGAAGGCCGGCTGCGTGCGTGTGGTGATACCAACACTGCGGTGCTGCATTGGGCCGAGGTGCTGGCTGGTAAGCAGGGCGTGGTGACTGAGTCAATGTCCGAGCCGGAGGCTTGATGCAGATCCAGTCCATGCACTTCAAGGCACGTGCCGGGGCCAAGCTGGCCGATCAGGTGCTGCAGCAGAACCTCAAGACCTTCAAGGGCAAGTTCGTTGGCGCGCGCGCTGCGGCGGTGGCCGACTTCAACACCATCGGTGACTGGGAGGCGGTGCGCAGCGCCGGTGCGGCAATACGTCAGCGCACCCTGCAACAGCTGGATGTCTGGATCGAGCGCTTCGAGGCCGAGGCCACACGCCGGGGAGCCACGGTACTGTTTGCCGAAGACGGTGCCGAGGCGGCGCAACTGTTGCTGCAAATCTGTCAGCAGCATGGCGTCAAAAAACTGGTCAAGTCCAAGTCCATGGTGTCAGAGGAGGCCTCGCTCAATCAGGTGCTGAGTGAGGCGGGTGTCACGCCAGTGGAAACCGATCTGGGTGAATACATCCTGCAGATCAAGGATAACGAACCGCCCTCGCACATCATTGCCCCGGCCTTGCATCTGAACAAGGATGAAGTGGCCGATCTGTTCGAGCGTGTGCACGGCACACCGCGCAAGACCGTGATCGAGGACATGACGCGCGAAGCACGCGAACAGCTGCGCGGTCATTTCCTGTCGGCCGACATGGGTGTGTCGGGCGGGAATTTCCTGGTGGCGGAAACCGGCTCGGTGGCGATCGTCACCAATGAGGGCAATGGCCGCATGGTGACGACACTGCCACCGGTGCATGTCGCTATTACCGGTATCGAGAAGGTGGTGCCGACGCTGGAAGACCTGTCGACGCTATTGCGCTTGCTGCCACGTTCGGCCACCGGTCAGGCGATTTCCAACTATGTCAGCCTGCTCACAGGCCGGCGCGGCGCGCAGGACCAGGATGGTCCGCAGCATATGTATTTCATCCTGGTGGATAACGGTCGTACCGGGCTGCTGGGTGGCGATATGCAGCCGATGCTGCAATGCATACGCTGTGGTGCCTGCATGAATCATTGCCCGGTGTACCAGACCGTGGGCGGACATGCCTACGGCTGGGTCTACCCCGGACCCATGGGGTCGGTGCTCACGCCGGCATTTCAGGGCCTGGAGCAGGCGCTCGATCTGCCGCATGCCGCCACGCTGTGTGGCGCCTGTTCGGTGGCCTGTCCGGTGCAGATTCCGCTGCCGGATTTGTTGCGTCGCCTGCGGCAACAACAGACCGAAGCCGGGCTGCGGCCCTGGCGCGAGCGTCTGGCGTTGCGTGCCTGGGCCTGGCTGGCGCTGCGTCCGAGGCTATATGCCGTGATCACCGGCCTTGCCATGCACGCGTTGCGCACGCTGCGTGATCGGCATCAGATGATTGGTCATCTGCCCTTCGTTCCGGGATGGCGCGGTGGCGGGCCGAACCACCTGGCGCGCAGCATGCCGGCACCGCGTTCGGCGCAGCGTTTTCTCAGCCGGTATCAGCAACTGCAACATGGGCAGAGCAGGACGAGCCAGTAGCGCAGTGCGCGCGCCGTTTCTGGCAAACGAGGCTACAGCCAGTGCGCCCTGCGAAAGCGCCAGAACAGCCAGGCATCGATGCCCAGCATGAGACCAATGGCCATGGGATAGCCCCACAACCACTCCAGCTCCGGCATGTGCCGAAAATTCATGCCATAGATGCCGGCGATCATGGTGGGTACCGCCACCAATGCGGCATAGGCAGCCAGGCGCTTGGTGGTTTCGTTCTCGCTGGTGGTGATCAGCGCCAGATTGACCGACATGGCTGTGACCACCATGTCGCGCAGACTGTCGATGGACTGGTTGATGCGAACCAGATGGTCGTAGACATCGCGGTAATACTCCTGGGTAGCGATGCAGATCTTCGGCACGCGCCCGCCATGCAATTTGCTCACTGCCTCCAGCAGCGGTGCCACCGCATGCTTGAGCGTCATCAACTGCTGCTTCAAGGCGTACAGGGCTTCGATATTCTCGCGTCCCGAGGCATTGCCAAACATGCGTGCTTCGATACGCTCCAGTTCCAGCTCCAGTTCGTCGATGACCGGAAAGTAGCGATCGACGATGGCATCGATGATGGCGTACAGCACGAAGCCGGCGCCTTGCTGCAGCAGCTCCGGTTCACGCTCGCAGCGCGCCCGCACTGCGCTAAAGCCTAATCGGGTGCGATTGCGCACTGTCAGCACATAGTTGGGACCGACGAAAATATCCACCTCGCCGATATGCAGTGCATCCTCACCGCTCTCAACGGTATGCGCCACGGTGAATATCGAGTCGCCGTACTCCTCGATCTTCGGGCGCTGATGACCATGGCGGGCATCTTCCACCGCCAGTTCATGCAGCCCGAACTCATGCTGCATGGCGGCCAGTTCACCTGGCCCTGGATTGACCAGGGCCACCCAGACAAAGCACTCCGGTCGCTCCACATAGTGGGCGATTTCATCCGGCTGGATATCGGCGAGTTTTTTGCCGTCCTGATAGGCGGCGCAATTGGCAAGCATGGCGCGATGATACAAGCAGCATCCGGCGCGAAGTTTGCCGCCAAGTTCGCCGCAGATCGGTGTCTGGACGGTTTCGAAGTGCCCGGACGGTAGAATCGCGCCCTCGCCATACAGCGGCGATACAGCATTTACGTCACCCGGTCCCAGGAGTGTGCAATGTCGGTCGATTCCCCTCTCAAACTCAGCCATCGCAGCGCTGAACTCGGCACCGAGAATGCCTTCGTGGTGCTGGCCGAAGTCACCGAGCTGATACGCCAGGGGCGCGACATCCTGTCGTTTTGCATCGGACAGCCGGACTTCCCCACGCCAGTAAATATCCAGGACGCCGCCATCCGCGCCGTTCGCGAGGGACGGCATGGCTATACGCCCTCAGCCGGCATTGCCGAATTGCGTCAGGCGGCGGCCGATTACATGGGGCGCATACGCGGGCTGAGCATCTCGCCGGAGGAAGTGGTGGTGGGGGCGGGTGCCAAGCCCTTCATCGCCTACGCCATTCTTTGCACCACCGACTATGGCGTGGGCGACGAGGTGATCTACCCCAACCCCGGCTTTCCGATCTATGAGTCGCAGATCCGTGCCCATGGCGCGGTGCCGGTGCCGCTGCATCTGCGTGAAGCTCGCGACTTCGCTTTTGATCCGGCCGACCTGGAGCGGCTGATCACCCCGAAAACGCGATTGCTGATCCTGAATTCGCCGCAGAACCCCACTGGTAGCCTGCTGACGGCTGCTGATCTGGAGGGTATTGCAGCCGTGCTGCGACGCCATCCGCAGGTGTGGGTGTATGCCGACGAGATTTATTCGCGGCTGTGCTACCAGGGCAGCTTTGCCTCGATTGCGGCGCTGGAGGGCATGCGCGAGCGCACCATCATCTCGGATGGCGCATCCAAGACCTGGGCCATGACCGGCTGGCGTATTGGCTTTGTCGCCAATGCCCGCCTGGCGCCGGAGTTCACGCGCTGGGTCACCAATACCGATTCCTGCGCCTCGCACATCAGCCAGTGGGCGGCGGTGGAGGCGCTCAACGGGCCGCAGCTGGAAGCCGAGCGCATGCGCGATTCGTTTCTGGCGCGGCGTGATCTCATCGTCGGGCTGCTGAATCAGGTGCCGGGGGTGAGCTGCCGCTCGCCCGGCGGTGCGTTCTACGTCTGGCCGAACGTCACCGAGGCCTGTCGCCTGATCGGCGCGGCCGATTCGGAAGTGTTTCGCAAACGCCTGTTGAACGAAGCCGGCGTGGCAGTGCTGGCGGACATTCACTTCGGTGCCCGTGTGCCGGATGAAGGTCAGCACATCCGCTTTTCCTATGCCGCTTCGAACGAGGCCATCGAGGCGGGTATCGCCCGCATGGCGGCCTTCGTGCGTGAAAACACCCGGCATTGAGCGCTGCGAGTTAGTGCCGACTTACGCTCTGGCCGTCTTGGCAATGATAAAAAAATCAATTAAATCAATAACTTGCGTAATTTTTGCGCGAAGTCTGCGGCTGGCGCCGCGGCTACCACGGCGGCTGGCACTGTGCCTGGCTCTGGCTGCACTACTGCCCGGGTCGCTGCAGGCGGTCGAGTCCGGCGCGCCGGCGGTTGAGCTGGTGAGCGTGTGTTTCAACTACGACTGCGCCCGGCATGAGGTGCTGCGTTTCAGTCAGCGGCAGTTGGATAGCTTGCGCGCGCCGTTTGCCATTGCCAGTGATGCTGCCTCCGAGCGTCAGGCCATCTCGGCGGCAGTGGCCTTGTTCTATGCCTCGGCCGCGCGCCGCACGCCGATCTGGCGCGATCGGGGCGAGAACTGGAATGACGATGAGGTCAACGATGGCCGCATGGACTGCATCGATCATTCGCTCAACACCACGGCGTTCCTGTCGCTGATGGAGCGCCAGGGCTGGCTGCGTTTTCATCAGCTGGCGCCACGCCTGCGTCGTACCCTGGCCTTGATTCAGGATCACTGGGCGGCTCGCATCATCGAGCGCGGCAGCCGCGACAGCTATGCGGTGGATTCCTGGTTCTACGAGCCGGGCGTGCCGGCGATGGTGTATCCGGTCGAGGTCTGGATGGCCGGTGCTGCGCCACCGCGCCTGCCCAGTCGCCATGCCGCCGAGCGTTCGCGCTATGCCGAGTAGGCTGCAGCGTGGCCGCTGAGCGCATCGTGGTCGGCATGTCCGGTGGCGTCGATTCCGCCGTGGCGGCGCTGTTGCTCAAGCGTGCCGGCTTTGAAGTCATCGGTCTCTTTATGAAGAACTGGGAAGACGATGACGATGATGAATACTGTTCCACCCGTCAGGATCTGATCGATTGCGCTGCGGTAGCCGATGTCATCGGCGTTGAACTGGAAGCGGTGAACTTTGCCGCCGAATACAAAGAGCGGGTGTTCGCAGAATTTCTGCGTGAGTACTCGGCCGGTCGCACGCCCAATCCGGATGTGCTGTGCAATGCCGAAATCAAGTTCCGCGCCTTTCTCGATCACGCCATGCAGCTCGGTGCAACACGCATCGCCACCGGCCACTATGCCGGTGTGCGTCAGCGCGATGGCGGCTACGAACTGCTGCGTGCCGCCGACCGCAGCAAGGACCAGAGCTATTTTCTGCATCGATTGAACCAGGCGCAGTTGTCGCGCGTGCTGTTTCCGCTGGCGGACTTGCAAAAGACCGCGGTGCGACAGCTGGCCGAGCAGGCCGGTCTGCCGAATTTCGCCAAGAAGGATTCCACCGGTATTTGCTTTATCGGCGAGCGACCGTTTCGGGAGTTTCTCAATCGCTATCTGCCACACACGCCGGGACTGATACGCACGCCCGAAGGGCGGGTGCTGGGCGAGCATGTCGGGCTGGCCTTCTACACCATCGGCCAGCGCAAGGGCATCGGCATTGGCGGCACGCGTGCGCTGGCGGCTGAACAAGAGACCCAGAGCAGCGCCGGTCAGCCCTGGTTCGTGGCCGGCAAGGACATGGCGCGCAATGAATTACTGGTGGTGCAGGGGCATGACCATCCCTTGCTCTCGCGCAGCAGTTTGCACGCCGCTGATCTGTCCTGGGTGGCCGGACAGGCGCCGGGTTTGTCGTGCGACGGATTGTCGTCCGGCGGATTGTCGTCCCCCAGGCTACCGCCTTATGGCGCCAAGACCCGCTATCGCCAGGCTGATGCCGGCTGTCAAATCGTCCACTGTGATGCGCAGTCATTGCAGCTGCAGTTCGATACACCGCAATGGGCGGTGACGCCCGGACAGAGCGTGGTGCTGTATCAGGGCGAGGTCTGTCTGGGCGGCGGCATCATTCAGTAGCGGCGCAGCAGTGACAGCGTGGGGCAGCTCCGTGGGGCAGCTCCGTGGGGCAGCCCCGTGGGGCAACAACGGTGGGTCAATTCAGGCTGCATGCTAAAGTGATCTGCGCTTTTTTCTCTCTGGTTTCTCTTCTGGTTTCCCTACATAAACGGCCTTGTTCCTCATGTCCTCGACGCTCTCCAGCCTGACTGCCATCACCCCGCTTGACGGACGCTATGCGTCGCAGGTGGATGCCCTGCGAGCCTATTTCAGCGAGTCCGGGTTGATGCGCTATCGGGTGCAGGTCGAGGTGGAGTGGCTGATCGCCCTGGCGGCCGAGCCGGCGATTGTCGAGCTGCCGCCGTTCTCCCCGGCCACTATCACGCTGTTGCGCAATCTGGTGCAACAGTTCTCCGAGGCCGATGGCGCGCGCGTCAAGGCCATCGAGGCGCAGACCAATCATGATGTGAAGGCGATCGAATACTGGCTGCGCGAGCGCACTGCTGATGTCGAGGAGATGCGCACCGCGGGTGAGTTCATCCACTTTGCCTGTACCTCCGAGGACATCAACAACCTGTCCTGGTCGCTGGCGCTGGCCGATTGCCGCAAAACGGTGTTGCTGCCGACGCTGGATGCGCTGGTGCAAAAGCTGCGCGACATGGCGCATGCCCAGGCCGCCATTCCCATGCTCTCGCGCACCCACGGTCAGGCCGCTACGCCGACCACGCTGGGCAAGGAGATGGCCAATGTCGCCTATCGCCTGCAACGCGCCCGTGCAGCCCTGGCGCGGGTGGAACTGCTGGGCAAGATCAACGGCGCTGTGGGCAACTACAACGCCCATCTGGTGGCTTATCCGGCACTCGACTGGGAGGCGTTCGCCCAGCGCTTTGTCGAGGCACTCGGGCTGCAGTTCAACCCCTACACCATTCAGATCGAACCGCATGATTCGCTGGCCGAGATGCTCGATGCCCTGGCCCGCGCCAACACCATGGTGCTGGATCTGGATCGTGACGTCTGGGGCTATGTCTCGCTGGGTTTTTTCCGGCAGCGACTCAAGGCCGGCGAGATTGGATCCTCGACCATGCCGCACAAGGTCAATCCGATTGACTTCGAAAATTCCGAGGGCAATGTCGGCGTGTCCAATGCGCTGCTGCGGCATCTGGCCGACAAGCTGCCGGTGTCGCGCTGGCAGCGCGATCTGTCGGACTCCACCGCCCTGCGTAATTTAGGCCCGGCCATCGGTCATGCGTTGCTGGCGTGGAAGTCCTGTCTGCGCGGCCTGGACAAGCTCGAGGTCAACGCCGAGCGTCTGGCGCAGGATCTGGATGCCAACTGGGAAGTGCTGGCCGAACCAATACAGACCGTGATGCGTCGCTATGGCGTGCCCAACGCCTATGAAAAGCTCAAGGACCTGACGCGCGGCAAGGGCATCGACCGCGCTGCGCTGCAGGCTTTTGTGCAGACCCTGGAGATTCCGGCCGAGGCCCGTGCCCGTCTGCTGGCGCTTACCCCAGCCAGCTACACCGGCAAGGCCGAGGCGCTGGCCAAGCGGGTGTAGCGG
>CAIPUP010000152.1 GCA_903868285.1 uncultured beta proteobacterium | reverse complement strand
GATCTGGAGGTGCCGGGGCGTGCCGATTCTTCACCGATGGACTGGTTTGCTGCGCGTGGCTTCGACACCTGGACCATGGACAACGAGGGCTATGGACTGTCCGACAAGCACCGCAATATCAATTTCAATATCGAGAACGGCGCTGACGATCTGGCAGCCGCGACCGACTACATCACCCGCACCACCGGCGCGAAGCAGTTTCTGATCTACGGCATTTCCTCTGGTGCACTGAAGGCGGCGGTGTTTGCCCAGCGGCATCCGGAGCGCGTGGCGCGTTTGGCGCTGGATGCCTTTGTCTGGACCGGCGAGGGCAGCCCGACCCTGGCCGAGCGCAAGAAGAAACTGCCGGATTTCATTGCAAAAAATCGTCGTCCGATCGATCACGCCTTCGTCCAAAGCGTATTCAATCGCGATCATCCGGACACCGCCGATCAGGCCACCGTATCAGCGTTTGCCGATGCTATTTTGTCGTTTGATGATTCCATGCCCACCGGCACCTATGTCGACATGTGCTCGCGTCTGCCGCTGGTGAATCCGGAAAAGCTGAACGTGCCAACCATCGTCATGCGCGGTGAGCATGACGGCATTGCCTCGTTCGACGACCTGATCGAGTTCTACAAAAAGCTGCCCAATCCGGACAAGCAGTTCACCGTGATGGCCGGTATCTCGCATGCCAGTTTTCAGCAAAAGAACTACATAATGGTCTATCACATCCTGCATGCCTGGTTCACCCAGCCGGAACCGCTGTATCGCGGCTAGGGCAGAGACAGGGTGGCCGCCTGGGTACGTCGGATTGCGTGCCTGATTCGAGCAAGAGGAGGGTAATGATGCGCAACAAAATCTCGCAGTTGCTGTTTGCAGTGTCAGCGTTGTCCATGCTGCTGTGCTGGGTCGCTCCAGTGTCAGCCCAGACTTATCCCTCACGGCCGGTGCGCATCATCATCCCGTTGTCCTCGGGTGGCACTACCGATGTGCCGGGGCGCATCGTGGCGCAGCGGCTGTCCGAGAGTCTGGGGCAGCAGTTCTTTGTCGAGAACCGTCCGGGTGCTGGCGGCATCATCGGTGCCGATGCGGTGGCCAAGGCCAAGCCCGACGGCTACACCTTGTTGCTCACTGCTACGCCGCATGTCATCACGCCCGGTCTGTACAAGAGCATTCCCTACAACGCCGTCAACGATTTCGCGCCGGTGACGCGAATTGCCTCCGGGCCGTATGTGCTGGTGGTGCACCCCTCGCTCGGTGTGAACTCCATTCGCGAACTGGTGGCGCTGGCCAAGGCGCAGCCGGGCAAGATCGATTTCGCCAGCTCCGGCAATGGCAGTGCGCAGCATCTGGTGGGCGCCCTGTTTGCCAGCATGGCCGGAGTGAATATCAATCATGTGCCGTACAAGGGCAGCGGCCCTGCCACGGCCGACATGATCTCGGGCATCGTCAAGCTGGGCTTTCCCGGTACGCCGATCGCGATTCCGCATATCAAGGCCGGGCGGCTCAAGGCGCTGGGGGTGACCACGTCACGTCGTTCGGCGCAGTTGCCGGATGTGCCGACCATTGCCGAGGCTGGTGTGCCCGGTTATGAGGCCATCGTCTGGGTGGGTCTGCTGGCACCGCTGGCCACGCCGCGCGAGATCATCAACCGGCTCAACAACGAGATCGTGAAGATGCTGCGCCTGCCGGAGATCGAGCAGCTGTTGCAGTCCTCGGGTGTGGACCCGACGCCCACCACGCCGGAGGAGTTCGGTGCCTATGTCAAAAGCGAATTCGACAAATGGCAGAAGGTGGTGAAAGAGTCAGGCGCAACGGCGAACTGAAGCGGCCGCGTAACGCGCCAGTATCGCTATGACTTGCCCAGTGACTTGTCCAGCGGCGGCATGTTGCGTGCCTCGGGAAAGGCGCGCCAGCAGGCAATCACCACGCTGATGGTGGCCAGGCCGCCGAATACCACCGTGAACACCGGTGTGGTGAACGAGGCCAGCAGGCCGGATTCGAAGGCACCCAGTTCATTCGAGGAGCTGACGAACACCCGTGCCACCGAGGACACCCGGCCGCGTAGTTCATCGGGTGTATAGAGCTGGATCACGGTGTGGCGTATCACCACGGCGACGATGTCGCTGGCGCCGATGATCACCAGCAACAGGAACGACAGCCAGTAGCTGGTCGACAAGCCAAAGGCAGCGGTGGCAGCACCGAACATTGCCACCGCCAGAAAGAACACCACGCCCGGTCGCTGTTGCGGTGGCAGATGACTTTGCACCGCCGCTGCCAGCGCGGCGCCAACGGCTGGCGCGGCCGACAGCCAGCCCAGTCCGCCTGCGCCCACTTGCAGGATGTCTTTGGCAAACACCGGCAATAGCGCCGTCGCTCCACCCAGCAACACTGCAAACAGATCGGCAATCATCAGCCCGAGGATGATCTTGGTCTGCCAGACATGCCGCAGGCCACCGAACATCTCGCCCCAGGCCAGGCTGCGCCGCGAGGGGTCTTCCGGCAGTGGGCGCATCGCCAGCACGCACAGCAGCGAGGCCACACCGCACAGCGCATTCAGGGCATAGACGGTGGTGGCGGAATGGGTCAGTGCAATGAGTCCGCCTGCAACGGCCGGTCCGAGCACAGCGGCGATTTGGTACAGGCTGGCGTTCCAGGAGGTTGCCTTGGCCAGCAGTTCGGCTGGCACGATGCGCGGTAGTACTGAATCGCGCGCCGGGCGGTTCAGCGTCATGGCAGCCGAGTTGATGGCAGCGCCGATATAGATCCACAGCGCGCCGCCATCAGCGCTCCAGAGCGAGCCCAGGGTCATGCTGGCGCTGCCGGCGATCCACACCAGCAGAGACAGCGCCATCATGCTGCGCCGGTCGTGCCGGTCGGCCAGTTGCCCCGCCGGCAAAAACAGCAGGATCACTGGCGCGAACTGCAGCAGGCCGACCATCCCCAGCGCCAGCGCCGAACCGGTGCGCTCGTACAGATCCCAGCCGATGGCCACGCCCTGTGCCAGATAGACGAAGGCCAGCATGAACACCGTCGCCATCAGCAGACGGTAGTCGCGGATACGAAACGGGGCGTAAGGGTCGTTCGGTGATGGATGGCTAGGCGATGACTGGCTCAATACTGACCCTTCGGCTCCAGCCCGAGGCGGTACTGACCGACCATCGAGCCGACCCAGTCCCAGTTCATGCTGATGTGCTTGGAAACGGCATGCACATCACGCCAGTGACGCTGGATCGAGGTGTTGAGCTGCAGGTAGTGGCCGCCAACCGCCTCGTACAGCGCGTCTATGCCCTGGCGTGCCAGCTTGATGGCAAAGGCATGGTCGCGCCGGTTGCGGATGCGCTGATCGACGCTGATGCTCTCGCCACGCGCCACGCTGTTTTGCACATCCTCGATATCGCGCCGGAACAGCAACTTGGCAGCGTCCAGGCAGGATTCGGCTTCGGCCAGGCGAATCTGTATCGATTGCAGTTCAGCCAGCTTTGAGCCGCCACCGGTGACCGCGCCACGCGACACGCGCACGCTCGCCATCTCGGTGAAATCGTTGATGGCACCTTGCAGCGCACCCAGGCCGGGCGAGCAGATGGAGATCGGCACCGCTGCCAGAAACGGCATCTTGTAGAGCGGGTTGGCATGCACCGCAGTGCCCGGCGATTTGCCCGAACTGGCTTGCGGGAAGGTCAGCATGCGATGGCGCGGCACAAAGATCTCATCCCGGATGACGATGGTGTTGCTGCCGGTGCCAGCCAGTCCCACCACATGCCAGTCGTCGAGAATTTCGTATTGATGGCGCGGCACGGCCAGGAAGCCGGGCGTGGGCTTGCCGCCGTTTTCGTCGTCGGCCGGGAACAACACGCCCAGCAGCGCCCAGGAAGAGTTGTCGCAGTTGGAGGCAAAGCTCCACTTGTCGCCACGCAGCATGTAGCCACCCGGCACGGCACGCGCCTCGCCGGTCGGCGGGTAGGAGCCGCACACCAGTGCGGTCGGGTCTTCACCCCAGATTTCTTCCTGGGTCTGCAACGGGAACAGGCTGCCCAACCATTGATGCACATTGGCCAGGCCGAAGCACCAGCCGGTGGAAGCACAGCCGCTGCCGATCTCGATGATCAGGTCCATGAATTCGGCATAGCCGTATTCGAAGCCGCCCCAGCGCGCCGGCAGCATGATCTTGTACAGCTCGGCCTCGCGGATCATGGCCGTGGTATCGGCCGAGACGCGACGGGCGCGTTCGGTGTCCTGTGCCCGTTGCTTGAGCGCGGGCAGCAGGCCGCGCGCGCGCTGGATCAGGTCGTCGGCCGAGGGCCGTAGCGGCGTGGCAGCGGATGCGGGGCTCGGTCGAACTTCTTCGATAACCGCTTCGAGAACACTGGCCATGAGTGGGCTCCTTCGGTAGTCAGCAAGGGAACGGCAATGACGGTGCCGCCAATTCCAGTCCGCGGATTCAAGCATGAGTTATTTGTGATTGCAAACAATATTCGCGGCTTAATATGCTGCGATGCAGCATGAAGAATTTGTTAAGTACTTGTTTTAAAACAATTTTTAGCGAAATACCGGTTTTAAGCGGCCGCTGGTTTGGTTGCGGGTGCAAGAATTTAGCGCTATAAACCGCGATGCGGATTTGCTCCGAATTTGCTTCCGATTTGCGCCCTGCTGATTTTCCGATCCACCTTCATCCCTCTGTCTCGGTATCGCCGACCGCGCACTTGAACGCTCCCGCCCTCGACCCCGCCCCCGAAGCCCAGCGCCAGCCTGCTGTCGTCGATCGCAGTGAGCCCCGGCTCGACCTGCGCGCGACCCTGCCGTACCTGCTCGGTCGCGCCGGTACCGGCCTGGCCGATGCCTTCAATGAAGAGATGCGCCAGTACGGCATCAGCCTGCAGGTGTGGCGCATCCTGGCCTCGCTGCTGTGGCGTGACCGGCAGCGCATCACCGAGCTGGCACTGAACACCAGCATCGAGGTGTCGACGGTGTCGCGCCTGGTGGCGGCGAATGTGCGCCGTGGCTTGCTGACGCGGCAGCGTGCCGGCGACGATGCGCGTTCGGTCGAGATCGCGCTGACCGACAGCGGCAGGGAGCTGGTGCAGCAGGTGGTGCCGATCTTCCGGTTATATGAGCGGGTGGCGCTGGCTGGTATCGATGAGGCCGATGTGCAGACGCTCAAGCGCTTGCTGGTCAAGGTGTATGACAACATCGCTTCGCTGGGTGTCAGCCAGGGCACGCGCGCGCGGCCGCGCAAGTCGTCAACGGTCTAGAGCGACAGAACAGGAGGGGTGCATGGAACAACGGATTGAACGGCTGATGCGATGGATCAGTCTGGCGCTGGGCTGGGCCTTCGTGCTGGCCATCCTGATCAATCTGGCCAACGTGGTCGGACGCTATGTGTTTTCCCACGCCATTCTCGGCGCTGACGAAGTGCAGATTTTCATCATGGTGTGGATGGCCTTTCTTGGCGCTGTGGTGGTGACCTGGCGCGATCAGCATCTGCGCATGGATGTGCTGTTCAGTTTCATGCCAGCCTGGCTGCAGCAGCTGCTGCGTTGGGTGGAGTTGTGCCTGATGCTGGCGCTGACGGTGTTCGTGGCCTGGCATTCCTTCCAGTACGTCGGCCAGATGATGGCCATCGGCCGGCGCAGTGAGGCGGCAGACATTCCGATGGCCATTCCGCACAGCGCGGTGGCGCTGGGCTTTGCCCTGATCGCGCTGATTGCGTTGGCGCGCTGCTTCGGGGTGCGCCGTACGCAGAAGTCCCATGGCGCTGCCGGGCCCGAGGGCGCTGCCGGGACCGATGGCCAGGCGGGCTGACAGCCACGCAGGCTGATGACCACGCAGGTCGGGCTGGTGAAATGAGGAGCGAGCGATGAGTTTTGCCTTGGGTGTCATTCCGGTGGTGTTGCTGCTGCTGGGCTTTCCGATTTTTCTGGTGCTGCTGACCGGCGTGACGGTCGCCCTGGTCTGGTACATGAAGGTGCCGCTGGCGGCGCTGCACCAGACGCTGTACGGCTCGATCGATGCCTTTGCGCTGCTGGCGATCCCGTTCTTTCTGTATGCCGGCGAGCTGATGGGGCGTGGCACGGTGGCGCGACGCATCGTCGATGTGGTGCAGGCCGGTGTCGGCAATGTGCGCGGCAGTCTGGGCATTACCACCGTCGGCACTTCGGCCATCTTTGGCGCCATTTCGGGCGCCAGTGCCGCCACCGTCGCCACGGTGGGCAAGATCATGTACCCGGCGATGCAAAAGGCCGGCTATCCGGAGCGTTTCAGTGCCGGTCTGATCACTGCGGTGGGCGCGATCGACATCATCATTCCGCCCAGCATCCCGATGATTGTGTATGGCGCGGCGGCCTCCGAATCGGTGCCGCGCCTGTATGCCGCCGGCATCATTCCCGGACTGTTGATCGCCGGCATGTTGGCGCTGTATGTCTACTGGTATGCCCGCCGCAATGGCATTCCGGCTGGCGAGGCATTCAATGTCCCGCACTTCCTGTCGACGCTCGGGCGCGGCATGTGGGCACTGGGTGCGCCGGTGATCATTCTCGGTGGCATCTACGGCGGTATTTTTTCCCCCACCGAAGCGGCCGGCGTGGCCTGTGTCTATGCCGCGCTGGTGACGCGGCTGGTGTACCACGACATCCCCTGGAGCGAGATCATTGAGGCGGCCAGCGCCACCTGCATTTTCACCGCGCAGATCCTGATCATCGTGGCCTGCGCCAGCGTGTTTTCCTGGCTGCTGACGGTCAATCAGGTACCGGCGCAAATGGTGAGCTGGATCGAGGCCATGCAATTGCAGCCATGGATGATCCTCGCGGTGTTGAATGTGCTGCTGCTGGCGGTGGGCTGCTTTGTTGACCCGCTCTCGGCCATCCTGGTGCTGTCGCCCTTGCTGGTGCCCATCATCAAGGCAGCGGGCATCGATACCGTGCACTTTGGCATCGTCTTCATGGTCAACCTTGCCATCGGTCTGTTTCATCCGCCGTTTGGCATCAATATTTTCGTGGCGCAGTCGGTGCTGAAAATGGAACTCAAGACCATTTATTGGGGAATCATTCCCTTCGTCGGCATTTACCTGGTGGCGTTGCTGCTGATTACCTACATTCCAGAAATTTCGCTGGTTGGTGTGCAGTGGTTTTTGGCCAAGAACTGAAGCGTTAAGGTGTTTGAAAGTTGTCTGTTGGGTAAGTTATTCCGTTGTTCCGTTCATTCATCCTTGGAGGAGGAAATATGAAACAGAGCCCATTGCATGGCCTGGCGTCTGCGCTTGGTGCCGTGCTTCGCAAAATGTTGTTGAGTGTGAGCGTGCTCGGTCTGGCCCTGGGCATCGCTGCGGCGCCAGCACAGGCGCAGGCACAGTTCACCATGAAGCTGTCCACGCCCACCATCGGCGACATCACCATCGAGTGGATGAACGCCTTCAAGAAAGGCGTCGAGACGCGCAGCAATGGCCGGGTCAAGGTGGAGATCTATCCGGCCAGCCAGCTCGGTCCGATTCCGCGCACGGTCGAGGGAGTGCTGCTGGGCACGATTGAGGCCACCTTCATCGCCAGTGGCTTCCTGGTGGGTGTTGATCCGCGCTATCAGATTTTTGATGCTGCCGGCATTTTTGACAGCATCCCGCATGGCCATCAGGTGATGACCGATCCCGAGGTGCAAAAGCGCATGGCCAGTTTCATGAACGGCAAGCCGGCGCAGGTGCTCACCAGCTGGGTTCATGGTCCGAACGTCATGGGCGCACGCAAGGCGGTGAAATCGCTGGCTGATCTGCGTGGCATGAAGGTGCGTGTGGCGCCGACGCCGATGCAGATCGAGCCGCTGAAGAAGTTCGGCGTCTCGGCCGTGCCCATGCCGCTGAATGAAGTGGTGCCGGCGCTGCAAAATGGCACTATCGATGGCGCGATTGTCTCGGGCACCATCCTCACCGCATTCAAGTACTACGATTTTGCCAAGACCGCTTTCTATCCGCCGTCCTGGGCGGTGGTGGTGGGGGCGATCGTCAACCGCAACTTCATGCAGTCGCTGCCGGCCGATGTGCGCACGATTGTGGAAGAAGAAGTCCGCAAGGCCGATGCGGTGGCGGCCAAGTGGGGCCAGGACGATCTGACCAAGTCGCTCAAGCTGTGGGAGCAAAATGGCGCTGCCAACGTCTATTTGAGTGCGGCCGAGCAAAAGCGTTTTCTGGATGAAGTGGTGGCAACCCAGATGCCCATCATCAATGCCAATGCGGAACTCAAGCGCGATTACGAAGTGTTCAGCGCCGCGGCACGCAAGTATCGGAAGTAAAAAGTATCGGAAGTCAACAGAAGCAGGTTTTTTGAACCGCTGGATGGTAAGCGCAGGCACCAGGCAGCACAGCAATGGAGAAACACATGACCACCCCCAAGTCGCAGGCCAAGCTGCTCGCTCTCGGACATTTCATTCATGGCAAGCAGGTGCCCGGCGATGCCGCTGCGCGACGCGGGGATGTGTTCAACCCGACGCTGGGTGCCTTGCGTGGCACGGTGGCGCTGGCCTCCAAGGCCGAGACCGAGGTTGCTATCGCCAGCGCCCATGCCGCCTTCCCCGATTGGGCTGCCACCTCGCCCCTGACCCGGGCGCGCGTGATGTTCCGCTTCAAGGAGCTGGTGGAAAAGCATATGGACGAGCTGGCGATGCTGGTGTCCTCCGAGCACGGCAAGGTGCTGTCGGATGCCAAGGGCTCGATCCAGCGCGGGCTGGAAGTGGTGGAGTTCGCCTGCGGCATTCCGCATCTGGTCAAGGGCGAGTTTTCCGACAACGTGGCCTCGGGTATTGATGTTTATTCCATGCGCCAGCCGCTGGGCGTCTGTGCCGGTATCACCCCGTTCAACTTCCCGGCCATGGTGCCGCTGTGGATGTTCCCGATTGCGATTGCCGCTGGTAACACCTTCGTGCTCAAGCCCTCGGAAAAAGATCCTTCCTGTCCGCTGCTGCTGGGTGAATTGATGCTGGAAGCCGGTGCGCCGCCGGGGGTGCTGAATGTGCTCAATGGCGACAAGGAGTCGGTCGACACCTTGTTGCACGATCCGCGGGTGGCAGCCATTTCCTTTGTTGGTTCGACGCCGATTGCGCGCTATGTGTTCTCGACCGCCTCGGTCAATGGCAAGCGGGTGCAGGCCATGGGCGGGGCCAAGAACCATATGGTGATCATGCCCGATGCCGATATGGACAGTGCTGCCGAAGCGCTGATGGGTGCGGCCTATGGTTCAGCCGGTGAGCGTTGCATGGCGATCTCGGTCGCCGTGCCGGTGACAGACAAAACCGCCAACGAATTGATCGAGGCCATGGTGCCGCGCATTCGCAAGCTGAAGGTGGGTTCGTCCACCGATCACGCGTCCGAGATGGGGCCGCTGGTGACGCGCGAGCATCGCGATAAGGTCAAGGGCTATGTCGATCTCGGTGTCGAGGAGGGCGCCAAGCTGGTGGTGGATGGTCGCGGCTTCGCACCGGCCGATGCGCCGAACGGGTTTTTTATTGGTGGCTGCCTGTTCGATCAGGTCAAGCCGTCGATGCGCATCTACAAGGAAGAAATCTTCGGGCCGGTGCTGTCGGTGGTGCGGGCCGAGAATTTCGATCAGGCGCTGGCCCTGCCCAGCGAACATGAATACGGCAATGGCGTGGCCATCTTCACCCGTGATGGTGATGTGGCGCGCAACTTCGCCAGCAAGGTCAACACCGGCATGGTCGGTATCAATGTGCCGATTCCGGTGCCGCTGTCCTTCCATACCTTCGGTGGCTGGAAGAGCTCGATGTTCGGCGACATGAACCAGCACGGACCGGAAGGGGTGCGCTTCTACACCCGGGTGAAAACGGTGACGGCGCGCTGGCGCGAAGGCGTCAAGCCGGGGCCGAACTTTGGCATGCCGCTGATGAAGTGATGGGACTGCCAACCCGATCGCTACCCATCCGGAGTCGACATGATCGATCTGCACGACATTCGCTACCTGCGTATCGCCACGCCGAACCTCGAACAGGCGGTTGAGTTTGCCACCCGCATCGTCGGGCTGGAACTGGTGGCACGCGAGGGTAAGGCGGCGTATTTCCGCTCCGACCGGGTGGAGATGCGCGGTGACACGCGCGATCACACCCTGGTGTACTACGAGGGTGATCCGTCGCAGCATGCGGTGGGTTTCGATCTCAAGCGGGCAGAGGATTTCGACACCGTCGCTGCAGCGCTGGAGGCGGCGGGTGCCCCTGCGCGTGAGGGCTCCCTGGCGGAGGCTGAACAGCGTCGGGTCAAGCGGGTGTTGTTCACCCGCGATCCCAGCGGCAACGCGCTGGAGATCGTGGCACGGCCTTATCACTCGGGTCAGCGTGGGGTGTTGAGCCGTGACGCCGGGGTGCAGGAGTTCAGCCATATCGGTCTGAAGTCGGCCAATCCGCAGCGCGATGAAGCCTTCTGGACGCGGGTGCTGAATGCGCGCGTGTCGGAGTGGGTGGGCGAGCTGCCGTTTTTTCGCATCAACACCGTGCATCACTCGGTGGTGCTGTTTCCCTCGCAGCAGACTGGCGTGCAGCACATCAACCATCAGGTCGAAGACCATGACGATGTGATGCGCTCGTACTACTTCCTCAAGCAGCAGGGCGTGAAGATCATCTGGGGGCCAGGACGGCATCCGGTGTCCACGGCCATGATGCTGTACTTCGAGGGGCCGGACGGCATGGTGTACGAGTACTCGGTCGGGGTGAAACACATCACGCCCGGTATGGAATCCACCTATCGCCCGCGCCAGTTCCCGTTTGAACCCTTCTCGCTTTGCATGTGGGGCTCCAAGCCGGTGATGGCTGATTTCGATGCCTCGGCCAAGTCTGCCCCGGCCAATACTCCCGCAACACAATGACTGCCTGACAAGGAACTGCCATGGTCAATCTGTTCGACATCCGCTATCTGCGCATCGGTACGCCCAATCTCGATAACGCGATTGAGTTCGCCACCCGCATCGTCGGCCTGCAACTGGTCGGGCGCGAAGGCAAGGCGGCCTACTTCCGCTCCGACAAGCCCAAGGTGCGCGGTGATACGCGCGATCACACCCTGGTGTATTTCGAAGGTGATCCGTCCGACCATGTGGCGGCCTTCGACATTCTCGACCGCGATGCACTGGACAGTGTGGCAGCCGAGATCGAGGCCGCCGGCCATCCGGTGCACTGGGGCACGAGCGAGGAATGCGAGCTGCGGCGGGTGAAGAATTTCATTGCTTTCAAGGACCCCACCGGCAACAAGCTGGAGATTGTGGTCAAGCCGTTTCACACCGGTACGCGCTATTTCCCGACACGCGATGCCGGCATCACCGAGTTCAGCCATATCGGCCTGCGCACCGCCAATGCCGCGCGCGATGAAGCGTTCTGGACGCGACTGATGAATGCGCGGGTGTCGGACTGGATCGGTGATGCACCGCTGCTGCGCATCAACACCATTCATCACTCGCTGGCGCTGTTTCCCTCGGCCACGCCCGGGGTGCAGCACATCAATCACCAGGTCGAGGACATCGACGACATCATGCGTTCCTACTATTTCCTCAAGGAAAAGGGTGTGCGCATTGTGTTTGGGCCGGGACGGCATCCGTCTTCGTCAGCCTGCTTTCTGTATTTCGAAGGCCCGGACAAGATGGTCTATGAGTATTCGGTCGGCGTGAAGCTGATCACCCCCGAGATGGAAGCCAGCTACCGGCCACGCCAGTTTCCGTTTGCGCCGGAGTCGTTTTGCATGTGGGGCTCGCGTCCGGATATTCCGGAGTTCCGCGCCGAGGCGGCCGGTGGCAAGGCTGCAGAAAAGCCGGGCATGGCACCGCTGCGCGTGGTTTGAAGCTTGTTGTGAGCGGTTTGCATTCGATTCATTTTCATTTCATCAAAGGCCCCATCCCATGACCGTAGCGAGCGAGCAGCAGCAAATCCTTGTCCGGAAAATGGCCCGCGCCCTGGCCCGTGGCGGCCTGGTGCATGCCTATGGCCATTGCAGCCTGCGTCTGGACGAACAGCACTTCCTGGTCTGCGCCGCCAAGCCCATGGGGCTGATCCAGCCGGGTGAGGCCGGCACGGTGGTG
>CAIPUP010000151.1 GCA_903868285.1 uncultured beta proteobacterium | reverse complement strand
TCACACGCCGTTTTTCAACAACTACCGGCCGCAGTTTTATTTCCGCACGACGGACGTGACGGGTTCGGTGGAGTTGCCCGAGGGCACCGAGATGGTGATGCCTGGAGACAACATCAAGATGGTGGTGACGCTGATTGCGCCAATCGCGATGGAGCAGGGCTTGCGCTTTGCGATTCGTGAGGGCGGCAAGACCGTGGGCGCCGGCGTCGTCGCAAAAGTCATCGCCTGAACGGTATAGAAATTTAGGCAGCGAGCTGCTGGAGCTCGGTGTAGCTGCTAAACAGTTAACGAAAGCAAACGAAAATGGCGCTGCAAAGTCAGAAAATTCGGATCCGCCTCAAGGCCTTCGATTACAAGTTAATCGACCGTTCGGCGCTCGAAATAGTGGATACCGCTAAGCGTACCGGTGCAGTGGTGAAGGGCCCCGTGCCTTTACCCACTCGAATCGAGCGCTTTGACATACTGCGTTCGCCGCACATTGACAAGGCATCGCGAGATCAGTTTGAAATGCGTACCCACCTGCGCTTGATGGATATCATCGATCCTACAGATAAGACAGTAGATGCATTGATGAAGCTTGACTTGCCAGCCGGCGTCGATGTTGAAATTAAGTTGTAGTTATTAGTGTTTTGCGAAGTGTCTGCGATGATGCGGGCGCCTCGTTAAGTGAATCGCCGGCCAATTGCAGTCGGCACCCGTTACCAAAAGTTGCGGGCTAATAGTTAGAAGGAAACGACGATGAGTTTGGGATTGGTCGGCCGCAAGGTTGGCATGACTCGCATTTTCACCGACGATGGCGATATGACGCCGGTGACCGTGTTGGACGTGTCCGATAACCGCGTGACCAAGATTAAGACTCCCGCCACTGATGGTTACAGTGCCGTGCAGGTCACCTTTGGTAAGCGACGCGCGACGCGCGTTACAAAGGCTGCTGCAGGGCATCTCGCCAAGGCAGGAGTAGAAGCTGGACACATTCAGCATGAGTTCCGCGTCACCGACGCCGAACTCGCCACGCTAGCGCCGGGCGGAAAGTTGCCGATAGACCTGTTTCAGGTCGGTATGAAAGTGGACGTACAGGGTACGTCGATCGGCAAGGGCTTCGCTGGTGTTATCAAACGCCATAATTTCGGGTCGGGTCGTGCCAGTCACGGTAACTCGATATCGCACAATAAGCCGGGCTCGATAGGTCAGGCGCAGGATCCGGGTCGGGTGTTCCCCGGCAAACGCATGGCCGGCCATATGGGTGCTGCCACTTGTACCGTTCAAAGCCTCGTGATTGTGCGGGTTGACGCGGATCGGCAGTTGTTGCTGGTGCGTGGCGCGGTGCCTGGTCATCGTGGCGCCGATGTCATAGTCAAACCCGCAGCCAAGCCCGGTAAACCCAAAGCTGCCGTGGCAGCGGGCAAGGCGTCCAAAGACGCCTCCGGGAAGAAGTGAGGTAGGACATGGAACTCAAACTAATCAATGATCAAGGCCAGAGCGCCACGACCGTATCTGCATCGGACGCACTGTTCGATCGTGAATACAACGAGGCACTTATTCATCAAATCGTTGTGGCCTATCAGGCTAATGCTCGTCTGGGAAATCGCGCACAGAAAGGCCGTAGCGATGTCCGCCATACCCATAAGAAGCCATGGCGCGGCAAGGGCACGGGTCGTGCCCGCGCTGGCGATAACGCCAGCCCGTTGTGGCGTGGGGGCGGTCGGATTTTCCCCAATTCGCCTGATGAAAACTTCACCCAAAAGGTACCGCGCAAGATGTATCGCGCTGGTATTGCGGCAATTCTTTCGCAATTGGCGCGTGAAGGGCGATTGATGGTTGTCGAGCAATTCGCTGTGGATTCGCCCAAGACCAAGATGTTGGCTCAAAAAGTCAAAAGTCTCGGCATGGAGGAGGTGCTGGTGGTTACCGATGAGGTAGACGAAAACCTCTACCTCTCCTCACGCAATCTGCCCAATGTACAGATCCTGGATGTGAATCATGCTGACCCCGTGTCATTGATCCACTACCGGAATGTGATCCTTACCCGTAAAGCGGTAGCTAAATTCGAGGAGTTGATGAAATGAGTGCCTCGACCGTAAAAAATGCAGAACGTCTGCTGCAGGTGCTGCTCTCGCCGGTAGTGTCGGAAAAGAGCACTTACGTTGGCGAAAAGCATAATCAGTACATCTTCCGTGTCGCCGCCGATGCAACCAAGCCAGAAATCAAGGCTGCTGTGGAAATGCTGTTTTCCAAGAAAGATACCGCTCTGGAAGTAACCGGTGTCCGGGTTGCCAACGTCAAGGGTAAGGAAAAGCGTTTTGGACGATTCATTGGCAGGCGGCGTAACTGGAAGAAAGCCTATGTCTCCCTGGCTGCGGGTCAGGAAATCAATTTCCAGGCGACGGAGTAACTCATGGCACTGGTCAAAGTAAAACCGACTTCAAATGGTCGTCGTTCGCTGGTCAAGGTAGTTGTCAAAGATCTGCATAAGGGCGCACCCTATGCCCCGTTGTTAGAGAAGCAGTCCAAAACAGCGGGCCGCAACAACTCTGGCCGCATTACGATGCGACACAAAGGTGGTGGTCATAAGCACCACTACCGTCATATTGATCTTCTGCGTAACAAGGACGGCATTCCGGCCAAAGTCGAGCGTATTGAGCACGATCCCAACCGCAGCGCCCACATTGCATTACTCTGCTATGCCGATGGTGAGCGTCGCTACATCATCGCGCCCAAGGGTATTGCTGCCGGCGCTACGTTGATGTCAGGAAGCGAGGCTCCAATCAAGGCCGGCAACGCGCTGCCGCTGCGCAATATCCCGGTCGGTAGCACGATCCATTGCATTGAGATGCAGCCTGGCAAGGGGGCGCAACTTGCCCGCTCGGCAGGGGCTTCG
>CAIPUP010000150.1 GCA_903868285.1 uncultured beta proteobacterium | reverse complement strand
GGTCGTAGGCGAAGTCCACCCCGTCGACCTCGACCAAATTGGTTGTGATAGCGGCAGCTTGGGCAGGGAAACTGGTCACAGAGGAGGGGCTTGATAAGCGAGACGGCGGTATCGGATCAGCAACATCTCAAATTGAGAGCGCTTTTTGGAGGGCGAATTCTATCAGCCTATTCCGGAACCATCGAATCAACAATAATTTGTTGTTTTCCGTATGATGAAAGTTCTAGGCGATATCATCAGTTCGGCCCTCCGTCGCAACACTTCTTTGGCCATCGATCTCACAGAATCAAAGCCATGTCATCAATCGCGATTGAATTTTCTCAGGTCAGCAAGCGCTTTGGCGCTACCGCGGCGCTGCAGGACGTATGCATCACTATCCGAAAGGGTAGCTGCCATGCGCTGGCAGGCGTTAACGGCAGCGGGAAAACCACCCTTCTGAACTGCCTACTCGACTTTCTGCGTGCGGACCGTGGCCAGATACGGGTTCAGGGCGCTGCCAGCACCCGTCCCGAGGCGCGTCGAAACTTGAGCTTTCTGCCCGAGAGATTTTCCGCGCCAGCTTTTCTTAAAGGCGGGGAATTCATTGATTTCCTGCTTGCCCTTGGGGGAGAGCGGGCGACGGAAGGCAAGACTCGCGAAGTCTGTGCCTCCCTGGACCTGGAGTACGCCTTGCTCGAACGTCCGATTAGACAGCTATCCAAAGGCATGGCCCAGAAGCTGGGATTAGCAGCGAGTTTTCTTTCCAGCAAGCCGCTGCTGATCTTAGATGAACCGATGAGCGGCCTGGACCCTAGGGCTCGAGCGCAGCTCCGAACGTTGATTAGGCGCCGCCATAAATGTGGCGACACCGTCCTGTTCAGCTCACATGCCTTTGGTGATATCGAACAACTCTGTGATGGCCTGACTATCCTTGATTCCGGCCGAGTGCTGTTCCATGGCCAACCCGCGGAGCTTCGCAGCACCTTTCCAGCACAAAGCCTTGAGCAGTCTTTTTTGCGCTGTATCGATAGTGAAATCAGTACCGAAGCACCGTTGGCTATTGCGCATGTCTGATTGGCAAAAACCGAGGTTGCTGATCGTCGATGATGATCCTCTGATCCGGGATACCCTCGCTTTTGCATTGAGCGACGAGTTTGAGTTACTGACTGCCGCTGACAGACTTAGCGCCATCCACTCTTTGCAGACCTCTCCCAAGCCTCCGCAACTTGCGCTGGTCGATCTTGGCCTTCCACCGGAGACACACCGACCGAATCAAGGGTTCGCCTTGATCAGCGAACTACTCGCTGCGGACCCGGCAATGAAAATTCTGGTGCTATCCGGACAGAACAGCGGGGCATACGAGCGTCGTGCCATGACAATGGGCGCTGTCGATTGCATTGCGAAACCCAGTCAGCGGCCCGCCGAGGACCTCGCCACCGAGCTGCACCGGTGACAACGCGCGTTACCTGAAGATTGAAAGCGGCCGATCACTCAGGCACATTAGTTGCTGTGGGATTTCCATCCGTTGTTTTTGATTAAGGAACCCTGCATGCACCGCATCACATTGCAATCGCACGCAAAAGGCCGCCTGTCTTATGCATCCTTTGCTGGCAAAGCGCAGCGCGGCTTCACCCTGGTGGAAATCGCCATCGTGCTGGTGATCATCGGACTACTGCTCGGGGGCGTGCTCAAGGGCCAGGAAATGATCACCCAGGCGCGTATCAAAAACATCATCAATGACTTCAACGGCATTACCGCAGCGGTGTATGCCTACCAGGATCGCTACCGTGCATTGGCGGGCGATGACGCTTCGGCCGCAGCGCGCTGGACTGCGACCGCATCTGGCGATGGTGACGGTCAGTGGACTTCTTCAGGCGGTCAACGGGCCTACGCCACGGTATTGGCTGCAGTTCCTACCGCGACTGATGAGACCAACCTGTTCTGGTGGCATCTGCGCTTGGCCGGTTTCATCCCCGGCACCACCGCCGGCGTCTCCGCCGGCACCCCACCCTCGAATGCCGCCAACGGTATCCTTGGCGTGCAGACCGGCGCCGGCACCAGCACCCTGGGTTTTTCCTCCAATATCGTGTGCAGCAGCAACCTGCCAGACAAGATCGCCTCCGCCGTAGATACGCAAATTGATGATGGGCTGATGCAAACCGGGATGGTTCGCTCCGCCGGTCCGCAGGCGGCACCGAACCCTGCCCTCGCAGCGTTGCCGGGTGGTAACACCACCTACGTGGAAAACGGCACTAACCAGTACACCATCTGCAAGCAACTTTGAGGCAAACCCAGCCCTGAGTGTTTGCACCAACGTAAAAAGCCCGGCAAAGCCGGGCTTTTTGTTTATTCAGGGCAGTCCGGCGACGACAGCAAAAAATCTAGAAAATACCTGTAAGTTACTGTTTATATTGATTTTTTTCTGCACCCACCCAAACCCTGGATGGGCTATCTGATACACTCCGACAATGTCCTCCAGCCCTTCCAGCGCAGCCCCTTCGCCACCGCGCCTGTCCTCCGGCGCACTCGACCTCGCACGTCGAGTAATGGAAATCGAAGCCGAAGCGGTCGCAGCCCTGGGCCGGCGTCTGGATCAGCAGTTTTTGCAGGCAGCCGAGATATTGCTGGCCTGTCGCGGCCGCGTTGTTGTATCGGGCATCGGCAAGTCGGGGCATGTCGCGCGCAAGATCGCCTCGACCATGGCCAGCACCGGCACCCCAGCCTTCTTCGTGCATCCGGCGGAAGCCAATCACGGCGATCTGGGCATGATCACCAGCCATGATGTACTGATCGCCATCTCATACTCCGGCGAGACCGAAGAGTTGCTCTCCATCGTTCCCCTGGTCAAGCGTCAGGGCGCCAGCCTGATTTCCATGACCGGCAACGCGCGCTCCAGCCTGGCGCGCGAGGCTGATATACATCTGGACTGCAAGGTCGATCAGGAAGCCTGCCCACTCAATCTGGCGCCGACGGCCAGTACCACCGCCACCCTGGCCTTGGGCGATGCCCTGGCTATCACCCTGCTCGATGCGCGCGGCTTTGGTCCGGACGACTTTGCCCGCTCCCACCCCGGCGGCGCCTTGGGTCGTCGGCTGCTAACCCATGTCGCCGACATCATGCGTACTGGCGACGAAATCCCGCGGGTAACCGATAGCGCTTCGTTTGCCGACGCAGTACTGGAAATCTCCCGCAAGCGTATGGGCATGACTGCCGTGGTGGACTCTCAACAAAAGCTGGTCGGAATTTTTACCGATGGTGATCTGCGGCGCAGCCTGGAGCAAGGTGCTGATATGCGCCAGGCACGCGTCAGCGATGTCATGACGCGTAATCCGCGCAGCATCCGTCCGCAAGCCCTGGCGGTCGAGGCAGCGCAACTGATGGAACAGTTCAAGACCACGCAATTGCCGGTGGTGGACGAACACGGACTGCTCACTGGCGCCTTGAATGTGCATGACCTGTTCCGCGCAAAAGTGATCTGACTCTTAAATCGAACCCACGCAGCACCAGGAAATCCGCAATGCCAAGAACTATCCTCGCAAGACTATTGATGATGTCTGCTTCACACCGACTGCCACTGCACCACTGCCCTGTGGTGCTCCTATGACCTCCGCCGCTGATGCCGCAACCCGAGCCAGCCAGCTGCGCATCATGCTGTTCGATGTCGATGGCGTTCTTACTGATGGCACGCTGCTGTATGGCGAGGATGGCGAAAAGATCAAGGCGTTCAACACACTGGATGGTCATGGCCTGAAAATGCTGGCCGAAGTCGGGATTCGTACCGGCATCATTACCGGCCGTCGTTCGCGCGCCCTGGCGCTGCGCTGCGCGGATCTGGGCATCAGCATCCTGCATCAGGGCGTGGCCGACAAAGCAGCAGTGTTCGCCAACGTACTGTCCGAATGCGGCCTGCAACCCGATCAGGCCGGCTACATGGGCGACGATGTTGTCGACTTGCCGGTGATGGTGCGCTGCGCTTTCGCGGCCGCTGTGCCGGCGGCGCCCATCGATGTGCGCTCGCGTGCGCATTACGTCACGCAGGCCGACGGCGGTCGTGGTGCGGCACGCGAAGTATGCGACTTCATTTTGCGCGCGCAGGGCAAGTTCGATGCCCTGATCGCGGGCTATTTGGCCTGAGCTTTCAGTGCCGATGCAGACCAACGTGCTGTCATTACCGTCCGCATGAAACGTTTTCTTGCCAACTGGCTGCCACTACTGGTGATCGCCTTGCTAGCCAGCATGTCTTTGTGGCTCAGGCTCTCCACCGAAGAAGGCGTGGTTCGACCATCGCAGGGCGACGGACCAGATGCCATTGTCGAGAATCTGCGCATCACACGCCTGACCGAAGACGGCAGCAAACATCACATGCTGGTGGCAAAGCGTCTGGAGCATTTTCAGAAAGATGATGTATCCGAACTCACCAAGCCGGTCTTCACCCGCGAGGATGAAAACGGCAGCTCCCTGAGAGCGAATGCCGAGCGCGGAAGGCTTTCCAAGAACCGGGACGAAATGTTCTTCTATGGTAATGTCGTGATGACTCGCAGCGCCGGCAAGAGCGAACCTGAAATGCGTATTCAGACCGAATATCTGCACGTCCTGACCGACAAAGACATTGCCCGTTCCGACAAGCTGGTAAGAATCAGTGAAGGCCCTTCGGTACTAACTGGCATTGGCATGGAATACGAACACAAAATCAAGCATTTGGCATTGCATTCGCAGGTGAAAGGTTCCTATGCAAAACGCAAACGCTGACCTGTCCGTTCGGACTGTTGCCAGTTTCGCAATAAAACTACCTAGTACACAGCGCTACGGATTGATGGCTCTGCTCATGCTGCTGACATGCAGCGCGCCGGTCTGGGCGGAGAAAGCTGACCGCGACAAGCCAGTCAATATTGAATCTGATCGCATGACAGCCGACGACGGCAAGAAGCTATCCATCTTTGAAGGACGCGCCGTCCTGACACAGGGCACATTGATCATCCGCGCTGACCGTATCACCGTACAGCAAGACAGCGAGGGCTTTCAGTACGGCGTGGCGACAGGCAATCTGGCCACCTTTCGCCAGAAGCGCGAAGGCTTCGATGAATATGTCGACGGCGAGGCCGAGCGTATTGAATACGACGGCAAGGCCGACAAGGTGCAATTCTTCACGCGCGCTCGGCTGCGTCGTGATGGCGGTGATGATGTGCGCGGCAACTATATTTCCTATGACGCCAAGACCGAGTTCTTCTCTGCCAATTCCAGCAAAGACAGCTCACCGCAATCGCGCGACGGGCGGGTGCGTGCCGTCATCATGCCGAAGAAAACCGAAACTGATACGCCGACATCCACCAGCGGTGCTGCAACCAACGCGCCTGCTGCGAAACCAGCCGCGAAGCCCCCTGCAAAACCTGCTGCGAAGCCCGCAGCCAGCGTAGCGCCCCTGCAATTGCGTGGTGATGGCCAGATCGCCACGCCGCGACAAGACTAAATCCCCCACTCGGCACGACTGAGAGCATGCGCACAAGCCAGCCCGGTCGACCTGCGCCAACCAGCCACGGCGAATGTCATGAGTGAACTGAAGGCGTCCAATCTGCGCAAGCGCTACCGCTCACGCGTCGTTGTGCAAGATGTATCGCTATCAGTCAGCAGCGGTCAGGTGGTCGGTCTGCTCGGTCCGAACGGTGCTGGCAAGACCACCTGCTTTTACATGATCGTTGGCCTGGTGGCAGTCGACGGGGGTCGCATCGACCTGGATGGAACCGAAATCCATCACCTGCCCATGCATGCCCGGGCCCGCATGGGGCTGTCCTATCTGCCGCAGGAGGCGTCGGTATTTCGCAAGCTAAGCGTCGAGGAAAATATTCTCGCGGTACTCGAGTTGCGCGACTTGTCAGAAGAAGAACGCCAGCAACGACTGAACGATCTACTAGCCGATCTCAATATCAGTCATCTGCGGAATAACCCCGCCCTGTCGCTCTCGGGCGGGGAAAGGCGGCGGGTTGAGATTGCGCGTGCGCTGGCCACCCAGCCCGCATTTATTTTGCTGGACGAACCGTTTGCTGGCGTCGACCCTATCGCCGTCATCGATATTCAGAAAATCATCCGCTATCTCAAGGAGCGTGGCATCGGCGTTCTGATCACCGATCACAACGTGCGTGAAACACTGGGCATCTGCGATCGCGCCTACATCATCAATGAAGGCTCGGTGCTGGCTGCCGGGGAGCCAGACGAGATTGTCTATAATGAAACGGTCCGGCGCGTGTATCTCGGCGAGAATTTCCGTCTCTGACGGCCACCCGGAACCTCAGGCAGCCATAGCTCAACGATGAAGCAAACCCTGCAACTCAAACTGGCTCAGCACCTCACGCTGACGCCCCAGTTGCAGCAATCCATCCGGCTGCTGCAACTCTCCACGCTGGAACTCAATCAGGAACTGGAAAAATTCCTGAATGAGAACCCTCTGCTGGAACGAGCCGACATACCCGAGGATCTTCCACCTATCCCTACCAGCGTATTGGCTCGAACCGACGAGGCATTCACTCGCGAGCAGCAAGTACAAGGGGAAAATACCCCAGAGCTAGGCGCTGACGGCAATGCCGACAGCGGCTTTGACGGCCCCAATGACGGCGAGGGCGGGGGGCAGGATGGTGACTGGGGCATGGAGGCCAGTTACGGTTCACGTAACAATCGCGACGACGATGAGGATGGCGATCGCGGCGAGATGCCCCGCGCAGCGGAGTCGGCGTCACTGCGTGATCATCTGCTGGGTCAGATCGCCCTCACGGCAATGGAGCGGCGCGACCTGGCGCTGGTGGGCTTACTGATCGAAGACCTGGACGAGAACGGCTACCTGACCCAGACCCTGGAAGAGATCGCTGCCATGCTGCCCGAGGAGCTGGAGATCGATCCGGACGAATTGCTGGTGGCCCTCAAGCACTTGCAACAACTTGACCCGGTCGGCGTGGGCGCACGCAGCCCGGCGGAATGCCTGTCGCTGCAACTTCAGCGAAAAGAATTAGATACCCCGGGGCGTGCATTAGCGCTGGCTATCGTTGGGCAACACATCGAATTGTTAGCAGCCCGCGATTTCGTGCGACTAAAAAAACTGCTGCAATGTACTGATGACGAATTACGGACGGCGCACCATCTGATCAAGAGCCTGGATCCACGCCCCGGTGCGGCCTATGCGCCGCTGGAAGCGCGCTATGTGGTGGCCGATGTCATTGTCAAAAAGACCAAGGGTCAATGGGTCGTGACGTTAAATCGCGACGCCATGCCCAAGCTACGCGTCAACCGGATGTACGCTGGTATCTTGCAGGGCACACGCGGCGCTGGTCCGCTAACGCAACAGTTGCAGGAAGCGCGCTGGATGATCAAGAACGTGCAGCAGCGCTTTGACACCATCCTGCGGGTATCGCAGGCCATTGTCGAGCGGCAGAAGCAGTTCTTTGAGCATGGCGAGGTAGCGATGCGCCCGCTGGTTCTGCGCGAGATTGCGGATATTCTCGACTTGCATGAATCGACCGTATCCCGCGTGACGACCCAGAAGTTCATGCTGACACCGCGTGGCATATTCGAGCTCAAGTACTTTTTTGGCAGCCATGTCGCCACCGACGAGGGTGGTGCCTGTTCCGCCACCGCAATCCGTGCCCTGATCAAGCAATTGGTCACAGCCGAGGACGACAAACGCCCACTTTCAGATAGTCGTATTGCGGAGATACTGGGAGAACAGGGTATCGTGGTGGCGCGGCGAACCATCGCCAAATATCGGGAATCTCTGCAGATTCCGCCGGTCAATATGCGCAAGGCTATCTAAATACACCAACGATATACACCAGCGATACCGACGCACCCAGCAACAAGCATCTAGCCAAAGCAAGGAAATCCAGTCGTAGCGAGCATGTCTAAACTTCTATAGGGGGTGGAAATGAATCTCACAGTCAGCGGCCACCATGTTGCAGTCACTCCCGCCATGCGCGAATACGTACAGTCCAAGATATCGCGCGTAACCCGCCATTTTGATCATGTGATTGATGTGAATGTCATCCTGTCAGTCGAAAAGAACCGACAAAAAGCCGAGGTCACATTGCATGTCAGCGGCAGGGATCTGTTTGCTGAAAGCGACGATAACGACCTCTATGCTGCCATCGACCTGCTGGTGGACAAACTGGACCGCCAGGTGTTGAAGCACAAGGACAAGGTACAAGCGCATCCGCACGACGCATTAAAGCGTCGTGTCGAGGATGATGAATAACGTCTGGCCGCAGCAGCAAATCACCGAAATCACCAATGAACCTGATTGCTAAACTGTTACCACTGTCGAACGTCGTGCTGGATCTGGATGTCACCAGCAAGAAGCGTCTGTTCGAGCAGGCTGGACTGCTGTTCGAGAATAACCAGGGCGTAGCCCGCAGCGTGGTGTTCGACAGTCTGTTTGCGCGGGAGAAACTTGGCTCTACGGGTCTGGGTCATGGCGTTGCCATTCCACATGGCCGCATCAAGGGTCTCAAGGAGCCAGTCGGTGCATTTGCCCGGCTGTCCTCGCCAGTACCCTTCGAGGCGCCGGATGGTAAACCGGTGAATATGGTGTTCGTGCTACTGGTGCCAGAGCAGGCCACAGATCTGCATTTACAGATTCTGTCGGAACTGGCGCAAATGTTGGGTGACGGCACGCTGCGCGATCATCTGGCCCGCGACAACGATGCCGCTGCCCTGCATCAACTCATCACTGGTTGGCAAGCTCATGTTCCAGATCAGCGTCGCGCAGCTATTTGAAGACAACCGTGAGCGTCTCGGGTTAGCCTGGGTAACGCAACCCTCGGCCACCCCGGCACTGATCCGTCGCGACACCCAGGATTCCGCGGCACTCGTAGGCCATATAAACCTGATACATCCCAACCGCCTGCAGGTACTGGGTGCACCGGAGGCGGCGCGCCTGACCCAGGGCAATGCCGACGGTGCCAAGCTGATCGCCGAACTGTTGGCACCATCGCCGGCTATCGTGATAGTCGGTGACGATGCGCAAGCCGATGGCGGACTGATCCAGGCAGCCAGCCATGCCAGTGTGGCCTTGCTGCGCAGCACTGCCTCAAGCGCTCTGGTCATCGACACCCTGCGTCGCTACTTCGCCCGCAAACTGGCGGAAACCACCAGCCTGCATGGCGTTTGCATGGATGTGCTCGGCTTGGGCTTGCTCATCACCGGTGAATCCGGCGTCGGCAAAAGCGAGCTTGCACTGGAACTGATCAGTCGCGGCCATGGCCTGGTGGCCGATGATGTGGTGGAGATCTCGCACATCGGGCTTGGCACACTGGAGGCGCGTTGCCCGCCGATGCTCAAAGACTTCCTGGAAGTGCGTGGGTTGGGCATGCTCAACATTCGTACCATTTTTGGCGAAACTGCAGTACGGCCACGTATGCGTTTACGCCTGGTGGTGAACCTGCTGCGCCCCAGCCAAACCCAGAATTTTGAAACCGAACGGTTACCGCTGCATGAACTGTCCGAAGACATACTCGGCGTCACGGTGCGCAAAGTCGTGATACCCGTGGCAGCCGGACGCAACCTCGCGGTTTTGCTGGAGGCCGCGGTACGCAATTACATACTGCAACTGCGCGGCATCCACTCCACCGCCGAATTCGTACAGCGCCAGCAAGAGGTACTGCAAGGCAACGCCATGACTGAGCGTCGAGATGGGCAGTAACACCAGCCAACGCAGCATGCAACTGGTCATCATCAGCGGCCTGTCTGGCTCAGGCAAGAGCGTTGCACTGAATATGCTCGAGGACAGCGGCTATTACTGCATCGACAATCTGCCGGTGCGGCTGCTGCCGCAAACCGTAGAGCAGCTCTCGGCCGAGGGCACTGACAAGCTTGCGGTTGCCATTGATGCCCGAAGCGGTGAATCGCTCAACCTGCTGCCAGAGTTCACAGCAAGCCTGCGCCAAACAGGCAATGATGTTCGACTACTGTTCCTGGATTCCCGCAACGATACGCTGTTGCGACGCTTTGCCGAAACACGCCGTCGCCATCCACTGGCACTTGGCAATCTGACACTGGAAGAATCACTGGCACGCGAGCGCGAGTTGCTGGGGCCGATCGCTGAATCCGCCGCACGCATCGATACCAGCGACCTGCATCCAGCCACGCTGCGTAACTGGATCAAGGACACGGTCGGGATACAGCCAGGGCAGCTGGCGCTGGTGTTCGAATCGTTTGCCTTCAAGCATGGCTTGCCGCTGGACGCCGACCTGGTATTTGATGTGCGGGTACTGCCCAATCCCTACTACGACCCGCGTCTGCGTCCGCAGTCCGGACGCGATGCGGAGGTCGCCGCCTTTCTCGATAAATCCCCTGCAGCGGCACGCATGGTGGGAGATATCGGCGGCTTTATCGATTCCTGGCTGCCAGGCTTTGCACGCGACAACCGCAGCGGCCTGACGGTCGCCATTGGCTGCACTGGCGGTCAACACCGCTCGGTGTATGTGGTCGAACGGTTGGCGGAGCGCTTCACCACGAACCACCGGGTACTGATCCGTCATCGCCAATTGGCGCAGTAGCCGCTTGCCCGACCTTGACGCTTTCACTCTCCATGCAGATTCCGATTTTCCCCCTCAACACAGTGCTGTTCCCTGGTGGCGTTTTACCGCTACGCGTGTTTGAAGCGCGCTATATGGACATGACGCGCGAATGCATGCGCAAGGGTGCGCCGTTCGGGGTCTGCCTGATCCGCGAGGGTCGTGAAGTGGGCGCAGCGGCAGTGCCACACACGATTGGTTGTCTGGCCAATATTGCTGACTGGGACATGCAGCAACTCGGTCTGCTGCAGCTACGTACTGTGGGCGGAAGTCGCTTTCGCATACTGTCGCAGCAGATTGCTGGCAACGGTCTGATTACGGCAGAAGTCGAGCTGCTGGCGGATGAAGCGCCTGCCTTGCCACAGTCACAACATAGCGTGTGCGTTGAGGTGCTGCGTGGCATCGTCGAAGAACATGGCGCCGAGGTATTTGCCGAACCCTGGCAGTTTGACCATGCCAGTTGGGTTGGCTACCGCCTGAGTGAAGTGCTGGCAATCCCGCTGGCTGCCAAACAAAAGCTCATGGAGCTGGATGACAGTCAGGCGCGACTGGATGTGCTGACGCATTTTCTGCAACAGCAAGTCGCCCAGCCCGATGGTGACAACAACAGCAGCAACTAAGCCAGGCGCTGCAGCAGTTTCTTCACTGGCGCCGGTATCGCAGCCCCCTGCGCATCCGGCAGGGTCAGCCATAGCTGCCCTGGCTGTGCCAGCTGTGGTGTGCGCTGCGCGATGCGACAGACCACTGGATGTATCCGCAAACCAAAATGGGTAAAGCCATGCTGGAGTGGCTCCAGCAACTGCAGCTCGGTTGCGACACAGCCTAGTTGTTGCCGACAATGCGCTTGCACGCGTTCAGCCGGCGCAGCGGCCGGTTCATGCGCCCAGTCGCCCGATGCCAACTCGGGAAAACACCATAGCCCGCCCCAGATGCCGCTCGGTGGACGCTTTTCCAGCAACCATTCGCCCTGATGTTCCAGCAGCAACATCACCGTCTCACGCTGCGGCAGCAACTTTTTCGGACGCGGCGTAGGCAAGCTGCCCTGGCGTCCCTGCGCCAGTGCCAGGCAATCGCCGCTCACCGGGCAGGACGCGCAAGCCGGCTTGCCCCGGGTACACAGCATCGAACCCAGGTCCATCAGACCCTGGGTATAGGCCTCGATGCCCGGGGTGGTGCCCGGGGTGCTGCCCGCGGTGTTACCCGAGGTTCCATCCTGGTCCGCGGCGGGCAGGCGCTGCTCGGCCAGCGCCCAGAGCTGCAACTCCACTGCGCGTCGCGAGTAATGGCCCTCGATGGCGGCATGCCGCGCCAGCACGCGCTTGACGTTGCCATCCAGTATGGCCTCGCGTTTGCCGAAGGCCAGCGCAGCGATCGCCGCCGCAGTCGAACGACCCACGCCCGGCAGCTGCGCCAAGATGTCCCGATCGCGCGGAAACTCTCCCCCATGCTGCTGCACAAGCTGCTGCGCGGCACGATGCAGATTGCGCGCCCGTGAGTAATAGCCCAGCCCGGCCCAATGCTGCATCACAGCCTCTTCCGGCGCCGCGGAAAGCTCTATAACCGTTTGAAAACGCTGAAGAAATTTCAGGTAATAGGGTATGACAGCCGAGACCTGGGTCTGCTGCAACATGATCTCGGACAACCAGATGCGATAGGCGTCGCGGGTGTTCTGCCACGGCAGATCATGCCGACCATGCTGTTGCTGCCAGCGAATGATGCGCGCAGCGAAGCTGGAATTCATGGGAAGACCACTCAAGCGCGCGACTTTCGGCTGGACTTGGCTGCAGCCCGCGGTAATTTCTTGCTTGCCTTGTTGCTTGCGCCCCCGGTTGCTTTCCTGGCGACCTTGCTCACGGCTTTCTTCGGCGCCTTCTTCGGCGCCTTCTTGGGTGCTTTCTTCGGCACGTTCTTCACTGCGGTCACCAGTTGTGCCGGGTTCGATACGCCATAGGGCACATGCCCCGCGGCAACATGCCGGCCGGCCGACTCGATATGCCGGCGCTGATCATCAAAAAAGATGTCGGGCTCGAACTCGCGCAGGAAGGCACCCTTGTCCAGGCCACCCAGGAACATCGCCTCATCCACTTCGATCTTCCATTGCATCAGGGTGCGGATGGCCCGCTCATGCGCGGGCGCACTGCGTGCTGTAACCAGCGCGGTACGGATACGCACCGGCAGACTGTCACCCGCCGATTGCAAGCGCTGCAAGGCTTCCAGAAAAGGCTTGAACGGTCCCGGCTGCAACGGGTTATGTGCATGACGCTTTTCGTGCGCCTGGAATGCATCCAGCCCCTTGCGCTGATAGACGCGCTCGGCCTCGTCCGAGAACAGCACCGCATCCCCATCGAAGGCAATGCGTACTTCATGCGGATGGCGGTCGTGCACACCCTTGTCCGGATACACCGTCGCGGCCGGATAGCCCGCCAGCAGGGCGCTGCGCACATCGTCTTCATTGGCCGATAGAAACAGATTGGCCTGCAGCGCATTCAAATACGGATAGGGCGTGCGGCCACGGGTGAACACACCGCGCTCGAGTTTCAGCCCGGCACCACGCGCGGAATGGAAAACCCGCAAACCGCTGACCGGATCGTTGCGCGAAAGTATTACCACCTCCACACGCTGGTTGCGGGGGGAATTGCATTGCAACAGCTTGCGCACCAGCGGATAGGCCACACCCTGGCGCGCCGGCGCATGCAGTCGTGACAACTGCAGCTGCATGTATTCGCGGTCGTTACCCTTTTCAAAAATACGGTTCTCTTCCTCGAAATCGAACAAGGCTCGCGAGGAAATGGCAACGATCAATCGACCGGCTGGCAGCTTGGGCATGGCACCCCATGGTTGTTGATGCTCGAGTGCATGGCAACGCATGCATCGGCTGAAGGCGTGGCCAGATTGAACGGCGCACAACTGGAGCGGGTGAAGGGAATCGAACCCTCGTATGCAGCTTGGGAAGCTGCCGTTCTACCATTGAACTACACCCGCGCTGCGACCGTTAAAGATCGGATTATATCGAGCGCATGCTAGGATCGCGACGTCTATCCAGCTGTATCGGTGCCCGCCGCAGCAACACCTCAGTCGACTCCTCCATGATCCAAATCAGCGTCAACGGCCAATCGCAGCAAGTTCCGCCCGGCATCAGCGTCAGCGGCCTGATCGAGGCACTGGCCCTCACCGGTAAACGCGTAGCCGTGGAATGCAATGGCGAAATCGTGCCCCGCAGCCGACATCCCGAGACCAACCTGCAAGATGGCGACCGGCTGGAGATCGTGGTGGCGGTCGGTGGTGGTTGAATCTGTAACGATTGAAGCTGTGACGGTTGAATCCAAGAGCGTCATGAAGCGGTCTTGACGCATCAAAAAATTTTCTGCCCAACGTACCCCTAATCGACAATGCCCTCCATGTCTCAATCCCCATCTTCCAACGCAGTGCCGGCCTCATCGGCGATGGCCGGCGGCAACGCCGATCCGCTCATCATTGGCGGTCAGGAATTTCATTCACGGCTGCTCATCGGCACTGGCAAATATCGCGACTTCACAGAAACTCGGGAAGCGGTGCAGGCCAGCGGCGCGCAGATCGTCACGGTCGCCATCCGCCGCACCAATATCGGCCAGAACGCCAACGAGCCTTCACTGCTGGATGCGCTGCCGCCCTCGGCGTTCACCTACCTGCCCAACACCGCCGGCTGCTACAGCGCCGAGGACGCGGTGCGTACCCTGCGCTTGGCGCGCGAACTACTCGACGGCCACGATCTGGTCAAGCTCGAGGTGCTGGGCGACAGCCACACCTTGTTTCCGAACGTGCTGGAAACCATCGCCGCTGCCAAGACGCTGGTGAAAGATGGCTTTCGGGTCATGGTTTACACCTCGGACGATCCGATCATTGCCAAGCAACTGGAGGAGATCGGTTGTGTGGCGGTGATGCCGCTGGCCTCGCTCATCGGCTCGGGCATGGGCATCCTGAACCCCTGGAACCTGCAGCTGATCATCGAAAAAGCCAAGGTGCCGGTGGTGGTCGATGCCGGCGTTGGCACTGCCTCGGATGCCGCCATCGCCATGGAGCTGGGCTGTGATGCGGTACTGATGAACACCGCGGTCGCACTGGCACGCGATCCGATCCGCATGGCCAGCGCTATGCGCAAGGCGGTCGATGCCGGTCGCGACGCCTTCCTCGCCGGACGCATGCCCAAGAAGCTCTATTCGGCCTCGCCCAGCTCGCCCACCACCGGTCTGATCAGCGGCGCGGCAAACAGCCAGTGAGCGCCACGCCATTGCCCCCCGAAACAGTAGAAACCAAAGCAGCGGACGAACCCGCCAACGCCAAACCGTCACCAACGCCAGCGGCCGAACTACCGTTTCCCCAGCGACGCAGTGTGCGCAGCTTCGTGCTGCGTCAGGGCCGGGTGACGCAAGCGCAGCAGCGCGCGCTCGATCAGCTGGCCTCGCAATGGCGTCTGCCCTATGCCCCCGGCCTGCTCGACCTGGACACTACCTTCGGACGCAAGGCCGCACGAGTTCTGGAAATCGGCTTTGGCATGGGCGAGAGCACAGCCGAGATCGCCGCCGCGCATCCGCATATCGATTACCTGGCAGTGGAAGTGCATACGCCGGGCGTGGGCAGCCTGCTGGCGCGCATCGGTGAGCTGCAGCTGCAGAACATCCGCATCATTCAGCACGACGCCATCGAGATCCTGGAAAAAATGATCGCCCCCGAGGCACTCGATGGCGTGAATGTGTTTTTCCCCGATCCCTGGCCCAAGACCCGGCACCACAAGCGTCGATTGATACAGCCGCCGCTGGTGGCACTGCTAGCCTCGCGCATGGCGCCAGGCGCCATCCTGCATTGCGCCACCGACTGGCTGGAATATGCCGAGCAGATGCTGGCAGTGCTGCGCGCCGAGCCCACACTGGAGAACACCGTGACCGACTACGCACCACGCCCGGAGGCACGGCCGCAGACCAAGTTCGAGAGCCGGGGTCTGCGCCTGGGGCACGGCGTGCGCGACCTGCTGTTTCGCAAGCGCTCCGGTTGAGCGCTGAGTCTTACTAGCGGGCCTAGCGGCGCCTGGTCGAGGACGGGCCTAGCGGCCCTTGGCCGAGGGTGGAAAGTGCCAGATCTTGCCCAGACCGGTATAGAACGGCCCGCCCAGGCGCGCCACCGGCCGCAGCCGTTCGCTGTCGATCTTGCCGTTGGCATAGACCGCGTTGGACAGGTGAAACGCCACCACCTCGCCCAGGTAGAGCACGTTGTGGCCATTGCCAATGGTCAGCATATGCGTCAGGTGACACTCCATCTGTACCGGTGACTCGGCGATGCGCGGCACCGCCACCGCAACCCCGGGCAGCAAGGCGATGCCGAAGGTCTCCGGCTCGCTCATTTCAGGCGGGAAATCCTCGCCGGTCTTGTGCATCACTTCCAGCTGCGCTTCGTTCACGACATTGACCGTGAACTCACGCGTATCGAGGATATTGCGGGCAGTGTCCTTCAGTCCGCCATCACCACGCTGCACGATGTTGATGGCCAGGGTCGGCGGCTGGCTGCCAATGTAGTTGTAAGAACTGAAGGGCGCAGCATTGACCACACCGGTGCGACCGACAGTGGTAATCCAGGCCACCGGACGCGGCTGCACGCAACCGATGAGCAGCTTGTAGGTGTCGTCCGGGCTGAGGTCGGCCGATCGCACCGAGGTAAAACCGCTGTCAGCAACGCTCATAGAGATAGCTCCAAAAAGTCAATAAAAACAATAACTTATAGAAAAATTTCCAGCAGATCATTGAGAAAGCGACGACCCAGCGGTGTTGGTTTGACACGCACATGGTCGCGCTCGATCAAGCCGCGCGCCTCGGCCTTCTCCAGCGCCGGCTGGGCTGCGCTGATCTGCAAGCCGGTGCGCGCCACGAACTCATTCACGGCAAAACCCTCATGCAGGCGCAGCGCATTCATCATGAATTCGAACACCCGCTCATCGCGTCCGAGCTCGCGCTGCTCCTGCAATGGTGTACCGGCCAGCGCCTGCTGCATGTAGTCACGCGGCAAGCGCGGACGGGTCTGGCGCAGGATGCGATCGGGCAGACTGATCTTGGCATGCGCCCCGGCACCGATGCCCAGATAGTCGCCAAAGCGCCAGTAGTTGAGGTTGTGGCGGCACTGCTGACCGGGCTGCGCCCAGGCCGACGTTTCATAGTGCGCAAAGCCCGCCTGCTGCAACAGCAGCGCTACCGCATCCTGCATCGTCGCGGCACTGTCCTCATCCGGCAGTGGCGGCGGCCTGCGATGGAACTCGGTATTCGGTTCGAGGGTGAGGTGATAGAAGGACAGATGCGAGGCGCCGGTCTGCAAGGCCTGACGCGCATCGGCCAGCGCCTGATCCAGCGTCTGCTGCGGCAGCGCCAGCATCAGGTCCAGATTGACCCTGGGGAAAATCTGCACCGCCGCTGCCGCCGCTCGCAAGGCCTCATCACCGTCATGCACCCGGCCCAGCGCACGCAACATGGTGCTGTCAAAGCTCTGGATACCCAAGGACAAGCGGTTGACGCCGGCGCTCTCGAAATCACGGAACTTGCCCAGCTCGAAGCTGCCGGGGTTGGCCTCGAGCGTGATCTCGCAATCAGGCATCAGATTGAGGCGGGCGCGAAAGCCGGCGATCAAATCGGCAATGGTCTGGGCAGAAAACAGGCTGGGCGTACCCCCGCCAAAGAACACGCTCTGCACCCGCCGCCCCCACACCTGCGGCAAGGCCCACTCCAGATCGCGCAGCAAAGCTTCGGCATAGCGCGCCTCGGGCAAGGCCGGATCTTGCGGTGCGGCCTCGGCGATGGGCACAACACGCCCCGCCGGCGGTGCATAGCCTTCGGGCACCGCATGCGAATTGAAATCGCAATAGGGGCATTTACGCAGGCACCAGGGGATATGCACATACAGCGCCAGTGGTGGCAATTCGGTCAGCGAAGGCAGTAGCAGCGACGGCAACGCGTCCGGCGCTGCTATGCCAGCAACACTGCGCGACTCCGGCTGCGGCTTGCTCATGCTCCGGTTAAGCCTGCTGCAATTGCGCCAACAGGCTGCGCAGTGCCTGTCCGCGATGACTGCGCTGGTTTTTTTCCTCGGCGCTGAGCTCGGCGGCAGTCAGCCCGAGCGTTGGCAGCAGAAAGTACGGGTCATAGCCAAAGCCGTTCTGTCCGCGCGGGGTGTCAATCACCTCGCCCTGCCAGCGGCCCTGCGCGATCAGCGGCTCGGGGTCCTCGGCATGGCGCACCAGCACGATGACGCAGGCGTAATGCGCCTGACGCCGACTTGGGCCCTGCTCCCGACCCTGACCCTGCAAGCGGTGCAATAGCCAGGCGTTGTTGCGCGCATCGGCCGAGGCACGACTGCCAACATCCTGGCCAGTCGCAGCGTCCAGCACAACACTTGCCGCCTGGCCATGCTCGGCCACGGCCATCGCGGCAAAGCGTGCCGAATGCACCCCGGGCGCACCGTCCAGCGCCGGCAGGCAGATGCCAGAATCGTCGGCCATGGCCGGCAGTCCGGCACAACGACTGGCATGACGCGCCTTGGCCAGCGCGTTCTCGACGAAACTGGGATAAGGCTCGTCGGCATCGCTGATGCCCAGTGCCGATTGCGCCAGCACATCAATGCCCAGCGGCGCCAGCATCTGTCCAAACTCGCGCAACTTGCCGGGGTTGGACGAGGCCAGCACCAGCTTGGGAAACAACGACGCTTGGTTCACGCTGATTCCAGCGCGGCCTTCTGTCGCGCCACCAGTTGCCTGATGCCGGCACTGGCCAGATCCATCAGCTGGTCCATTTGCGCACGGCTGAACGGCACGCCTTCGGCCGTGCCCTGCACTTCCACCAATCCGCCATTGCCGGTCATCACCACATTCATGTCGGTGTCGCAACCGGAGTCCTCGGGGTAGTCCAGATCGAGCACCGGCACGCCCTCGAAGATGCCCACCGATACCGCCGCGACATGATCTTGCAGCGGCAGCGCAGACAACAAGCCGCGTGTTTGCAAGCCGCGCAGCGCGTCATGCAAGGCCACATAGCTGCCCGTGATGGCAGCCGTGCGCGTGCCGCCATCGGCCTGAATCACATCGCAATCAATGGTGATGGTGCGTGCACCCAGCGCCTGCAAATCGCACACTGCGCGCAGCGAGCGTCCGATCAGACGCTGGATTTCCTGGGTGCGACCACTTTGCTTGCCACGCGCCGCCTCGCGATCGCTACGGGTATGCGTGGCACGCGGCAACATGCCGTACTCGGCCGTGACCCATCCCTGTCCCCGGGCGCGCAAGAAGCCCGGCACCTTTTCTTCCACGCTGGCAGTGCAAATCACCTGGGTGTCGCCAAAGCAAACCAGCACCGAGCCTTCGGCATGCCGAGTGAAGTGACGCTGTATGCGCACTTCGCGCAGTTGTTCGGGGTTACGACCGGAGGGACGTTGCATGCGATGACAGCCTTTATTGAATGAACAGGAAAATGTTTAACGACAGCATTACCGCGCAGATTGTCGCATCCCTGCACCTGCTGCCAGCGCTACACCTGCCCTTAGCAGACAAGGACCCCTGAACAGGCTAGGACCCCTGAACAGGCTAGGACCAATGCGGGCCAGGACTAAGCCGCGCCAGTCGACAAGGCTATAATCCCAAGATGAAAGCAGTCTCCAGCATGACAGGCTATGCCGCCCTCAGTAGCGAATTACCCGGGCGCTCGCTGTCGATCGAAATCAAGAGTGTCAACGGTCGTTTCCTCGACCTGCAGTTACGCCTGCCCGACGAACTGCGACAACTCGAGCCATTGTTGCGAGAGCGCATCGGCCAGGCAGTGCAGCGCGGCAAGGTGGAATGCCGCATGGCAGTCTCCAACACCGCCGACAACACCACAGCCTTGCAGCTCAACCAGCCACTGCTGGATCAACTGCAGCAGTTGCAACAGCGTGTATTGCAACAGTTACCGCAAGCCCGCGCACTGAGTGTGGCCGATATGCTGCGCTGGCCTGGCATGCTCGACGACCCTTCTGCCAGTACCGCTGACCCCGGGGGCGATTGGCTGCGGGAGCAGGGACTGAACTTGCTTGCACAGGCGCTGGCCGAATTCAGCGCGTCGCGAGCGCGCGAAGGCGCCAAGCTCGGCAGCATGTTGCGCGAGCGGGTGGACAGCATCGAACGCCGCCTGGGCGAAATCGCACCGGCATTGCCAGCGGCCATCAGCGCCTATCAGGCGCGACTGACCGCCAAGTTGCGTGAGGCGCTGGGCAGCCAGGACGAAGAGCGCATCCGCCAGGAAGTGGCGGTGTATGGCGTGAAGGTCGACATCACCGAGGAACTGCAACGCTTGCAGGCCCACTTGCAGGAAACCCGGCGTGTGCTTGACGCCGGCGGCGCTGTTGGCAAGCGGCTGGACTTCCTGATGCAGGAGCTCAATCGCGAAGCCAACACCCTGGGCTCCAAGATGGTGAGCCGCGAACTCTCCGATGCCAGCCTGGAATTCAAGCTGCTGATCGAGCAAATGCGCGAACAGGTACAGAACCTCGAATGACATCCGGCAACCCACTCGGCAACGCAAGCAATGCCTCGTCGGGAACACCGCCCGCCCGTCAGGGCATGGTGTTCATCGTTGCGGCGCCCTCGGGTGCTGGCAAGTCCACCCTGGTCAATGCGCTGCTGAGCCAGGATGCGCAGCTGCAGCTGTCGGTGTCCTACACCACTCGCGCACCGCGTCCTGCCGAGCAAGAGGGGCGCGAGTACCACTTTGTCGATGAGGCGCGCTTTCTCGACATGCTGGCGCGCGGCGATTTTCTGGAACATGCACTGGTGCATGGCAATCGCTATGGCACCTCACGCAGCTGGATCGACCAGGCACGCGCCCAAGGCCGCGACATCGTGCTGGAAATCGACTGGCAGGGCGCACAGCAGGTGCGTCGGCTCTATCCCGATGCAATCAGCGTCTTCATCCTGCCACCCTCTCTGCCAGAGCTGGAGCACCGGCTACGCGCCAGGGCCCAGGACAGCGAAGAAGTCATCCGTCGTCGCATGGCCAATGCACGCGACGAGATAGCCCATGTGCATGAGTTCGATTTCGTTATAATCAACGAGATTTTCGATGAAGCACGGCGGGATCTCGCCGCCGTCTTCCGGGCCTCCCGGTTGAAGTCCTCCCGGCAGATCGCCCGACATCCTGCGGTGTTCTAAACCGTCACCCAACCGGCAATGAAAGGCTCACCATGGCCCGCATCACCATCGAAGACTGCCTGAAACACATTCCCAACCGCTTCCAGCTCACGCTGGCTGCGACTTATCGCGCGCGACAGCTGGCACAGGGCGGCACCCCGCACCTGGACATTAACCGCGACAAGCATACGGTGGTCGCCTTGCGTGAAATGGCCGCTGGCCACATCGGCATCGAGTACCTGCAAAAAGCCCACGTCCCTGGCTGAAACCGCAACAGCCGCTTGGGGCTATCGATGGCACCAAGCGCATTGACTGACATCATGCCCAACATCGGTTGCCTCTCCGGCAACCTGGCCGCATGATGCTTGCATGATCACCGCCACCATCTCCGATCTGACCCGCAGCCTGAGCTATCTCAAGCCGGCGGATGTCGGACGCATCGAAGAAGCCTACCGCTTCAGTGATGGCGCGCATCACGGACAGTTCCGCACCTCTGGCGATCCCTATATCTCGCACCCGCTGGCCGTGGCCGGCATCGTGGCCGAGTGGCAGCTCGATTCACAGGCAGTCATGGCAGCACTGCTGCATGACGTGATGGAAGACACCACAGTCGGCAAGGAAGAAATCGGCCAACGCTTTGGCAAGCCAGTGGCCGAATTGGTGGACGGGCTGTCAAAACTCGACCGCATCGAATTTCAGTCAGCCGCCGATGCCAAGGCAGAAAACTTTCGCAAGATGCTGCTGGCCATGGCGCGCGATGTTCGCGTCATCCTCATCAAGCTGGCCGACCGTCTGCACAATATGCGGACGCTGGAGGCAGTGGCGCCGGAAAAGCGTCGCCGGATTGCACGCGAAACCGCCGAGATCTACGCCCCGATTGCCAACCGCCTCGGCCTGGACAGCCTGTACCGCGAATTGCAGGAACTGTCTTTTGCCAATCTGTACCCGCTGCGCTACAAGGTGGTGGCCAAGGCGGTACGCGCAGCGCGTGGCAACCGCCGTGAAGTGGTCAATCGCATCCTGGATGCGATACGCGAAAAGCTCGCTGCCTCGGGCATACAGGCCAGCGTCAGCGGACGCGAAAAGCACATCTATTCCATTTACAAAAAAATGCTGGAAAAGCATCTGAGCTTTTCCCAGGTGACAGATATTTTTGGTTTTCGTGTGGTGGTGAACGATGTCGCGGCCTGCTATGTCGCCATGGGCGTACTGCATGCGCTGTACAAGCCCGTGCCAGGCCGCTTCAAGGACTACATCGCCATTCCCAAGGTGAACGGCTATCAGTCCTTACACACCACGCTGATCGGCCCCTATGGCGCACCGGTCGAGGCGCAGATCCGCACCCAGCAGATGCATCGCATCGCCGAGACCGGCGTGGCCTCGCACTGGCTGTACAAATCCAGTGATGCGGAATTGAACGAAGTACAGCAACGCACCCACAAGTGGCTGCAATCGTTGCTCGACATTCAGAACGCCAGTGGTGATTCCAGCGAGTTCCTGGAGCATGTCAAAGTCGACCTGTTTCCGGACGAGGTCTATGTGTTCTCGCCCAAGGGCCGCATCCTGGCGATGCCGCGTGGTGCAACACCGGTGGATTTCGCCTATGCCGTGCACACCGACATCGGCAACCGCTGTGTCTCGGCGCGTATCAATGAGGATCTGGTGCCGTTGCGTACCGAACTGAAGAATGGCGACCGGGTCGAAATCATCACCGCGCCGCATGCCCATCCCAATCCGGCCTGGCTGACCTATGTCAAGACCGGCAAGGCGCGCTCGGAGATACGCCACTTCCTCAAAACCATGCAAAGCGAGGAATCGATGGCACTGGGCGAGCGGCTGCTCGGTCAGGCCCTGCGCGCCCTCAACACCCGCATCGCCGAGGTGCCGGAAGAACGCTGGGAGCGCCTGCTGCGCGACTCCAGCGCCAAATCGCGGCAGGAAGTGCTGTCAGATATCGGACTCGGCAAACGCCTCGCGGCCATCGTGGCGCGGCGGCTGCTGTCATTGTCAGAACAGCACGCGGCGGAAACCCGGCCTGGCGCGATCCAGATCAAGGGTAGCGAGGGCATGGCGGTACAGTTCGCCGATTGCTGCCATCCGATACCGGGCGACCCCATCATCGGCTTCATCAACAAGGGGCAGGGTCTGGTGATCCATACCCATGACTGCCCCTCGGCCCGCCGTTCGCGCAGCGACTCGGACAAATGGATCGATGTCGAATGGTCGCAAAGTCTGGAAAAGAGCTTCGAGGTTCGACTGCGGGTATCGGTACTCGATCAGCGCGGCGTGCTGGCCAAGGTGGCTGCTGCAATCGCCGAAGCCGGCAGTGACATTGCCAATATTTCGGTGGAGAACGACGGCAGCCTTTACGCCACCAATCAATTCACACTGCAGGTCAGCAACCGCCAGCATCTGGCGCGGGTGATGCGCGCCTTGCGCCGCGTACCGGAAGTGGTGCGTATCGCCAGAACAGGCGACTGAACAGGCGACTGAGCTGGCGACCGAACTGGCGACTGAGCCTTAAACGGCTTTGCACCTCAACGCCAGCAAGCTCACGGTAATTCAAACGCCGTAGTAGTCGCGATACCAGCGTACAAAATTGGCTACACCAAGCTCCACCGGCGTCGCCGGTACGTAGCCGGTAGCCTGCTGCAAGCGCGACACATCAGCGACGGTCGCCGGCACATCACCGGCCTGCATCGGCAGCAACTCCAGCTGCGCCTTGCGACCCAAGGATTGCTCCAGCAATTCGATATAGCGCAGTAATTGCACCGGGCGGTTGTTGCCGATGTTGAACACCCGCCAGGGAGCATTGCTGCTGCCCTGATCCGGCGCGTCGCTGTTCCAGTGCGGCGCCGGCGCGGCCACGGCATCCATGCTGCGAATCACACCATCGACGATGTCATCGATATAGGTGAAGTCGCGCACCATTTCACCGCGATTGAATACCGGGATGCTTTCACCGGCCAGGATGCTGCGGGTGAATTTGAACAGTGCCATGTCAGGCCTGCCCCACGGTCCATAGACGGTAAAAAACCGCAGCCCGGTACACGGCAAGCGATAGAGGTGGGCATAACTATGGGCCATCACCTCATTGGCTTTTTTGGTCGCCGCATAGAACGACACCGGATGCGAGGTGGCCTGGTCCTCGCAAAATGGCAGTGCCGTGTTCGCGCCATAAACCGAACTGGTGGACGCGAAGACCAGATGCCCGACCTTGCCATGGCGGGCACATTCCAACAGGTTGGCGAACCCGACCAGATTGGCCTGCACATAGGCCGCCGGGTTCTCGATCGAGTAACGCACCCCGGCCTGCGCCGCCAAATGCACCACCACATCGAAGTGCTGCGACTGAAACACCTTGGACAGCGCGCTGGCATCGGCCACATCGGTCTGAGCAAAGCGAAAATTGTCCGACTGCTGCAAGCGTGCCAGGCGCGCCTGCTTCAACTGCACATCGTAGTAGTCGTTGAGGTTGTCGATACCCAGTACCTGCTCGCCTTGCTGCGCCAAACGCGCAGCAAGGCTGTAGCCAATGAAACCGGCGGCGCCTGTGATGAGTATGTGTCGGGACATGGATGCGAATAATTTTTCTGATGCGGTGCGGTTGCGGCAACGAATACGATCACCAGAACTGTGTTGCCGCAACAACCCGTCATCCTACCGTCTTTACGCGTATTACAATCCGCCGCCCCACGCGCCGTCGCCCTCAAGATCGCCCGCGCAATCGACCCAATATCAGGAGAACCCCATGCATATCAAGGCCAATGGCATTGATGTTCACTACACCATCGACGGCGTGACCAATACCGCCAGTGACAAGGACAGGCCCTGGGTGGTGCTCAGCCATTCGCTGGCCTGCGATCTGTCGATGTGGGACAACGAGGTCAGGCTGCTGTCGCAGCACTATCGGGTCATGCGCTACGACACGCGCGGCCATGGCAAGAGCAGCGCGCCGGCGGGCCCTTACAGCATGGATCTGCTGACCGATGATGCCAAGGCGTTGCTGGACGCCCTGGGCATTGCGCATTGCCACTGGGTCGGACTATCCATGGGCGGCATGATTGGCCAGACCTTTGCACTGAAATATCCTGGTGTATTCACCAGCATGACCTTGGCCGATACCACCAGCAAATATCCCGACGGTTCCGGCCCGATCTGGGAGGCGCGCATCAAACTGGTGGGCGAGCAAGGCATGCAGGCGGTGGTGCAACCGACACTGGAGCGCTGGTTCACCGCACCGTTTCGCGCTGCGCAGCCGGCGCTCATGGCACGCGTGGCCGGTCTTATCGGCAATACGCCAGTGGCCGGTTACAGCGGCTGCTGCGCCGCGTTGCCGAAAATCAATGTCACCGCGCAGTTGAAAGACATCCGCATCCCGACGCTGGTGCTGTGCGGCGATCAGGATGCCGGCACGCCGGTGGCGCTGTCGGAGGAAATCCATCGCAATCTGCCCGGCTCGGAATTGGTGATCATCCCTTCGGCCTCGCATCTGTCCAATCTGGAGCAACCCGAGGCCTTCGGCGCAGCCATTGCAGGCTTTATCGCCAAGCATCGCTGACCACCCGCCTGCTGACCGAATGATTCGGGCAGCGGGCACCACGCGCATTGACAGGGTATTTCAGGCCTCATATATTGAGATCTGAATTTTTTGAGAGCGCCACATGCCCCCTCCCCTGTCACCGCCCCTGTCACCGCCCTTGCCGCCGTCCCTGCCGCCTTCCCTGCATCAACGTACCGCCATCGTCACTGGCGCTGGTCGCGGTATCGGCCTGGCCATTGCGCAGACGCTGGCCGAGGCCGGTGCGCAGGTTGTTCTGCTTGGACGCGATCTGCCGCGACTGCAACAAGCCGCAGCCAGTCTGCCCCTCAGTCTGCCCCTCAGCCAGCCCCTCAGCGAACCCACCAGCCAACCCACCAGCGACCCCAGTCGCGCCCACCTTTGCCTGGCGGTCGATATCGCCGACGAGTCCGCGGTGCTGCGCGCGTTTGAAACCATTCGTGCCGCCTGCCCACGCGTCGACATCCTGATCAATAACGCCGGCCAGGCCGAGAGTGCACCGCTGGCACGTACCGACAGCGCGCTGTGGCAGCGCATGCTGGGGGTGAATCTGAACGGCAGCTTTTACTGCAGCCGTGCGGTGGTCGGCGCCATGCTCAAGCAGGACTACGCCCGCATCATCAATGTCGCCAGCACTGCCGGCCTCGTGGGCTACGCTTATGTCAGTGCTTACTGCGCAGCCAAGCATGGTGTCATCGGCCTGACTCGCAGTATGGCGCTGGAGGCGGCAGGCACGTCGCTGACGGTGAACGCGGTCTGCCCCGGCTATACCGAGACCGACATGGTGAGCGATGCGGTACGCAATATCGCGGCCAAGACGGGTCGCAGCGAGCAGGATGCGCGCGCCAGCCTGAGTGCCAACAATCCGCAGGGGCGTCTGATCACGCCGCAGGAAGTGGCGCAAACCGTGCTGTGGCTGTGCCAGCCGCATGCCGCCAGCATCACCGGCCAGGCCATCAGCATCTCTGGTGGCGAAGTGATGTCGCGCTGAGCCATGACTAACCTCGCCCATCCGCCACGCCAGGATTTCGAGACCCGCCTGGGCAACGACGAGCACGACGCGCTGCGACTTTGGCTGCGCATCATGACCTGCACCAATCTGGTCGAGAGCGAGATCCGCGCCCGGCTGCGCAGCCGCTTTGATAGCACCCTGCCGCGCTTTGATCTGATGTCGCAGCTGTGGCGTCATCCGGAAGGACTGAAAATGGGCGAGGTGTCACGACGGCTGATGGTGACCAGCGGCAATGTCACCGGCATTACCGATCAGCTGGTACGCGAAGGCCTGGTCAGTCGCGAGCCGGTGGCCAGCGACCGGCGCGCCTTTCTGGTCAAGCTCACCACGGCGGGGCGACGCAGTTTTCAGCGCATGGCCGAAGAACATGAGCAATGGATCGTCGATCTGTTCGGTGGTCTTGACGATAGCGATACCCGCCAGTTGCATCGATTGCTCGGTCTGCTCAAGCAGTCGCTGACCCGCCCCGACGCGCCATCCATCCGTTCCGCACATTCCGCAAAGCGAGCCAGCCGATGAACCAACGCCAGTTCTCCTCCAATCCGCAGGCCATGGCGCATCTGCGTCACGACATGTCGAATCATCACAGCGCGCATTTTCAGTGGCAGGTGGAGGGCAAGCTGGGGCTGGTGACGATCAACCGGCCGGAGAAAAAAAATCCGCTGACCTTTGATTCCTATGCCGGTTTGCGCGACCTGTTTCGCAAACTGCAGCATGCCAATGACATCAAGGTCGTGATCATCAGCGGTGCGGGTGGCAACTTCTGCTCGGGCGGCAATGTGCATGAAATCATCGGGCCGCTGATCGGCATGAACATGCCCGAGCTGCTGGAGTTCACCCGCATGACCGGCGATCTGGTGAAAGCGATGCGCAATTGCCCGCAGCCCATCATCTCGGCCATCGACGGCATCTGCGCCGGGGCTGGCGCAATGATCGCGCTTGGCTCCGATCTGCGCCTGGGCACGCCGCGTGCGCGCACCGCCTTCCTGTTCAACCGCGTCGGGTTGGCCGGTTGCGACATGGGGGCCTGCGCGCTGCTGCCACGCATGATCGGCCAGGGCCGCGCCTCGGAGCTGCTCTACACCGGTCGTGACATGAACGCCCAGGAAGGCCTGGCCTGGGGCTTTTTCAACAGCCTGGTCGAACCGGATCAATTGCAGCCCGAAGCGCGCAACTGGGCCACACGCATCGCCGATGGCCCGAGCTTTGGCAATGCCATGACCAAGAAAATGCTGCATCAGGAATGGAATATGGGCCTGGACGAGGCCATCGAAGCCGAGGCGCAGGCGCAGGCCATCTGCATGCAGACCGAAGATTTTCATCGCGCCTATCACGCCTTCGTGGCACGGCAGCAGCCGGTTTTCCAGGGTGACTGAGCATGAGTGATCGCAGCTTTCTCGACTGGCCGTTCTTCGCACCCTCGCATCGCAGCCTGGCCGAGTCGCTGGAGCCGTGGTGCGAACAGCATCTGTCGCACAGCGGCGAGCACCACGACACCGACGCCACCTGCCGTGCACTGGTGCGAGCGCTCGGCCGGGGTGGCTGGCTGCGCTACTGCGTGCCGGCCGCCTGGGGCGGTGCGCTCGAGGCACTGGATTCGCGCTCGCTGTGCCTGTTGCGCGAAACCCTGGCACGCCATGACGCACTGGCCGACTTCGCCTTCGCCATGCAGGGCCTGGGTTCGGGCGCCATCAGCCTGGCCGGTACGCCGGCGCAGCAGGCGCATTACCTGCCACGCGTGGCGGCGGGCGAAGCGATAGCCGCCTTCGCTCTGTCTGAACCGGAGGCCGGCTCGGATGTCGCCGCCATGGCCTGCAGTGCCCGCCAGGACGGCGATAGCTACATCCTCGATGGCAGCAAGACCTGGATTTCCAACGGTGGTATTGCCGACTTTTACTGCCTGTTTGCGCGCACCGGCGAGCAGCCCGGCGCACGCGGTATCAGCGCCTTCGTGGTCGATGCCAATACGCCCGGCCTGCATATCGCCGAACGTATCGCAGTGATGGCACCCCACCCGCTGGCGCGCCTGCAGTTCGATCAATGCCGCATACCGCTATCGGCGCGACTGGGTGCGCCCGGCGAAGGTTTCAAGATCGCCATGCGCACACTGGATATCTTTCGCGCCTCGGTGGCAGCGGCGGCGCTCGGTCTGGCGCGACGGGCACTGGATGAGGGCGCGCAACGGGCGCTGCAACGACCGATGTTCGGCAAGACCCTGGCCGACTTTCAGCTCACTCAGGCTGCCATCGCCGAGATGGCCACCGACATCGACGCCGCGGCACTGCTGACCTATCGCGCTGCCTGGCTGCGTGATGTGCAGGGGGCACGCACCACGCGCGAAGCCGCCATGGCCAAGCTGTTCTCGACCGAGCAGGCGCAACAGGTGATCGACCGTGCGCTGCAAATGTTTGGCGGCATCGGCGTGGTCAGTGGCCAGGCGGTGGAAAAGCTCTACCGCGACATCCGTGCATTGCGCATCTACGAGGGTGCCACCGAAGTGCAGAAACTCATCATCGCGCGCGAGACCCTGGCCCAGTACGCCCCGGCGCCTGCCCTTGCCCCGACCGCCGGCTGATCCGTCATCACGAGGTTACGCATGACCGCACCTGCTTCCAGCAACCGCTCCCGTTCCCCTGTCGACAGGGCGGCATCGTCCCGTCTCAGTCGCTCGGCGCATGTCGACAGCTTCGCCCGCGACAACCTGCCGCCGCCATCGCAATGGCCCGAACTGCTGCTCGATCGCCCCGAGCTGCGTTACCCGGACCGCCTGAATGCAGCCGAGGAACTGCTCGATCGCATGGTGCACAGCGGCCATGCCGAGCGTCCGGTGATCCACAGCGAAGTCGATGGCAAGCCGGTGTCCTGCAGCTATCGCCAACTGCTGGTGCGGGCGAACCAGATCGCGCATGTGCTGCAACAGGACATGGGCCTGGTACCGGGTAACCGTGTGCTGCTGCGTGCACCCAACAACCCGATGATGGCGGCCTGCTGGCTGGCCGTGATCAAGGCCGGCTGCATCGCCGTGGCGACCATGCCGCTGCTGCGCGCCAAGGAACTGTCGCAGGTGATCGACAAGGCCAGGATCAGCGCCGCGCTGTGCGATGCGCGTCTCAAGGACGAGCTGCTGGGCGCCCAGGCGCAATCGCCAGACTTACGTAAGTTATTGTTTTTTAACGATAATTCACCAGGCTCGCTGGACAGCCTGCTGAGCCGCCACGACCCGCACTTCGACAATGTGCAGACCGCCGCCGACGATGTGGCACTGATCGCCTTCACCTCCGGCACCACCGGCGAGCCCAAGGGCACGATGCATTTTCATCGCGATGTGCTGGCCATGTGCGACCTGTTCCCGCGCTCCACCCTCAAGCCAGGGCCGCAGGATATTTTCTGTGGCACGCCGCCGCTGGCCTTCACCTTCGGCCTGGGCGGCATGCTGTGCTTTCCGATGCGTCATGGCTGCTCCACCGTGTTGATGGAACGCCTCACGCCCGATCTTCTGCTCAAGACCATCCAGGACTTTCGCGCCACCATCTGCTTCACCGCACCGACCTTCTATCGCCAGATGGCCGCTCTGGTGCCGAAGTACCGGCTGGACAGCCTGCGCCAATCGGTGTCAGCCGGCGAAGCCCTGCCCGATGCCACACGGCAACTGTGGAAGCAGGCCACCGGCATCGAGATCCTGGACGGCATGGGCTCGACCGAGATGATCCACATCTTCATTTCGCATTCTGAGCAATCGGCGCGACGCGGTGCCACCGGCCATGCCATCCCCGGCTATGTCGCCACGGTGCTGGATGAACAGGGCCAGCCCTGTGCGCCGGGCGTGGTGGGACGGCTGGCAGTGAAAGGGCCGACCGGTTGCCGCTATCTGGCCGACAGCCGCCAGAGCCAGTATGTGCAACACGGCTGGAACATCACCGGCGATGCCTTCAGCATGGATGCCGACGGTTATTTCTATTACGCCGCACGCACCGACGACATGATCATTTCGGCTGGCTACAACATCGGCGGCCCGGAGGTGGAGTCGGCGCTGCTCACGCATGAGGCCGTGGCCGAATGCGGCGTGGTCGGTGTACCGGACGAGGAGCGCGGCCAGATCGTCAAGGCCTTCGTGGTGCTCAAGCCCGGCTACCCTGGCGATGCAGCCATGGCCAAGGCTCTGCAGGACTACGTCAAGCAGAGCATCGCGCCCTACAAGTACCCGCGCGCCATCGAGTTTCGTGACAGCCTGCCGCGCACCGAAACCGGCAAGCTGCAGCGCTTCAGGCTGCGCCAGGACTGAGGCGCCGGCAGCGCCGCCTCAGCCTGTCCCAAGTCTGTTACCGGCCCGTTCCGAGCCCGTCCCGAGCCCGTTCCGAACCCGTTCCGAACCCTCAGACGTTGATGCCGTTGTACAGCCAGGCCATGCCGTCGTAGGACTGCTGCGGCGTTCTGCCGGCCAGCAGTTGCTTGCGGAAATCCGCGCTGGCATCGGCCGCGTGATACAGCTC
>CAIPUP010000149.1 GCA_903868285.1 uncultured beta proteobacterium | reverse complement strand
GTGGCGCTCTACCTGCTGACCGTGGCCGACATTCGCGGTACCAGCCCTAAAGTCTGGAACGCCTGGCGCGGCAAGTTGCTGGAAGATCTGTTTCGCAATACCCGTCGGCTGCTGCGCGGTGGTGATCTGCAACAGGATCAGGAGTTCGAGGCCAAGCGTCAGGAAGCACTGCGCTTGTTGCGGCTCTACGGCCTGTCCGACGATGCACCGGAGTCATTCTGGCAGCAGCTGGATGTGCCCTATTTCCTGCGCCACGATCCCGAGGACATCGCCTGGCAGACCCGCAACCTGCACTACCGGGTGAACGCTCCGGAAGCGATCGTGAAAGCACGCCTGTCGCCCGCCGGAGAAGGCATCCAGGTCATGATCTACATGCCGGACCAACGCGATCTGTTCGCCCGTATCTGCGGCTATTTTGGCTCGATCAATCTCAATATTGTCGATGCCCGCATTCACACCACTCGCCATGGCTATGCGCTCGACACCTTTCAGGTCATGGAGCAAGGCGACGGCCAGCACTATCGCGAAATGCTGGCCATGATCGAACACGATCTGACAGAACGTCTGCAAAAGCGTGGCAATCTGCCCAATCCTGCGCGCGGTCGTGCATCGCGCCAGTCACGCCACTTTCCGATTTCGCCGGAAGTGCAGATCGTGCCGGATGAAAAGGCGCAGTACTACCTCGTGTCCATCATCGCTGCTGACCGACCCGGACTGCTGTATGCCATTGCTACGCTGTTTGGCCGCTACAGCCTGAGCCTGCATACCGCCAAGATCGTCACCCTGGGTGAGCGCGCCGAAGATGCGTTCCTCGTGAGTGGCGAAGGACTATCGAATTCGCGCGTAGTGCTGCTGCTAGAACAAGACCTGCTGGAGCTGCTGCAGGGCTGACTGAAAGCGAATTCGCACGGCGCTACACCGGCCGTCAATCGTCAGCCAGATCCTCGCCCGGAAAAAGCGCCGCACTGAATCCGAAATTGCGAAGATCAGCGATGCGCATCGGATACAGCAACCCATCCAGATGGTCGCATTCATGCTGCACAACCCGGGCATGAAAATCCTGCACGGTCCGATCGATCGCCACACCATGCTCGTCCATGCCGCGATAACGGATGCGTCGACAGCGTGGCACCAGACCGCGCATGCCTGGCACCGACAGACATCCCTCCCAGGCTTCGTCCATGCTGTCATCCAGAGGCTCGATCACCGGATTGATCAGTACCGTCTCCGGAACCGCCTCGGCATCTGGATAACGCGGATTGGCGCTGACCCCAAAAATCACCACCCGCAGCGGCACGCCGATCTGCGGTGCCGCCAATCCAGCGCCGTCCAGATGCGCCATGGTGTCGCGCATATCTGCGATCAACGCCAGTAAATCCGGCGTTGCGAAGCGATCAACCTCCTGCGCCCTGCGTAGCAAAAGTGGATCACCCATGCGCAACACTTCACGAATCATGGTTGCAGATCCGCGTCTGCGCTAGTCGCACCACCAGCCACAGCAGCACTACCCTGCGCTGGCTCAGCCAAGACCTGGCCTACCACTAGCTGTTCAATGACATCCCGAACCTGCTGCATCGCCGTTACCAGCACCGCGGTAATCTTTTCCATCTGGATCACGTGTTCGCTCTCGCCACGCCCGGCAGCATGATTGGCCACCACGGCCAGGCAGGCATATTGCAACTCCAATTCCCGCGCCAGACTGGCCTCAGGCATGCCGGTCATGCCGACCAGATCCGCACCATCGCGCTCCAGCCGGGTGATTTCGGCTGCTGACTCCAGGCGCGGACCCTGCGTTGCAGCGTAAACGGCACCGTCGTCCAGTCCCACCCCGGCTGCCCTGGCCGCCTGCAACACGCGCTCTCGCATGGGCTCGGAATAAGGTTCGGTGAAATCGACATGCGTGACTGCCTCACCAGATTCGAAGAAGGTGTGCTTGCGGCCCCAGGTGTAGTCGATGATCTGATGTGGCAATACCAGCTTGCCTGGCCCGAAGGCAGTGCGAATGCCACCGACCGAAGCCACAGCGAGAATTTCGCTGCCGCCGGACTGCTTGAGCGCCCACAGGTTGGCGCGGTAATTCACTTCATGTGGTGCGATGGTGTGGCCATAGCCGTGACGTGCCAGAAAAATCAGATCACGACCGTGTATGCGGCCGAAGGTGATCGGCCCGGAGGGCTCGCCATAGGGCGTGCGCACCACTTCACGACGCAGAATTTCAAGATTGGCAAGGTCGGTCAGACCGCTGCCGCCAATAATTGCAAGCATCAGGAATCCTTCATCATCAGAGAGCGCCTTTGCGCTGCGCCAGAAACGTCTGGAAGTCTTTGCCTATCTCCGGATGAACACAGGCGAAATCCACCGCGGCCTGCATGTAACCCAGCTTGCTGCCGCAGTCATAGCGACGGCCCAGGTAGCGATAGGCCAGCACCGGTTCATGCGCCAGCAAACGAGCAATGGCATCAGTGAGCTGGATCTCGCCACCAGCGCCTGGCTTGGCCGTCGCGAGCAAATCAAAAATTGCCGGGGTCAGGACATAGCGGCCAACCACCGCCAGCGTCGAAGGCGCCTGCTCCGGCGCGGGTTTTTCGACAATGCCTTGCAATCGCTCCAGCCGCTCGCTATCCGGGGTCGTGGAAACGATGCCGTACTGGCGCGTGTTCTGACGCGGCACATCCTGGACCGCCAGCAAGGACTGATGACGATGGTTCCAGACGGCTGCCATCTGCGCCAGGATGCCGGGTTGACCTGGGTCACCCTGCATCAGGTCATCGGCCAAGACAACAGCAAAAGGCTCGTTACCCACTACCGGCCGGGCGCACAACACCGCATGACCGAGCCCCAGCGGCGCCGGCTGGCGAATGAAGATACAGCTCACCCCGGACGGGACGATGCTGCGAATGGAGGCCAGCAGCTCATCCTTGCCCCGCGCCTGCAGCTCGGCCTCGATCTCCCAGGCGGTATCGAAATGATCCTCGATCGAGCGCTTGTTGCGACCGGTGATAAACACCAGCTCGGTCGCACCCGCTTCGACCGCCTCTTCCACCGCGTACTGAATCAGCGGCTTGTCCACCACCGGCAT
>CAIPUP010000148.1 GCA_903868285.1 uncultured beta proteobacterium | reverse complement strand
GCCGGATGTACGCAAGAAACTCGAAGGCGCCGGCCTCGACATGCTGCTGCTGGGGCCGACCGAGATGATGAAGCTGATCCGCGACGATGCCACCAAGTACGCCGCCGCGGCGCGTGCTGCAGACATCAAGCCGGAATAAGCGCGGAAGCTGAAGCCTGCGGGTCCCGCAAGTTCAGCCGCAAGTTCAGCGGGGCCCGCAGCTGCAGCAGGTCTTACAAGGCCTTATTCGATCTTGATGCCGGCCTCGCGAATTACCTTTTCCCAGCGGGTGTAGTCCTCTTTCATCTGCGCTGCCAGCTGCTCCGGTGCACCGCCACCGGGTAGCAGGCCCAGCGCGGAATACCGCTCGCGCACTTCGGGCTGGGCCAGCACCGCGGCCACATCCCGCTGCAGGCGATCGATGATGGGACGCGGCGTGCCGGCCGGCGCGAACAGGGCGATCCAGGATTCCACGGCAAAGCCGGGCAGACCCGACTCGATGAAGGTCGGCACATCCGGCAGCGCGGCAGAGCGCTGCAGGCTCGACACCCCAAGCGCCTTGAGCTTACCGGCCTTGACGAAGCTCGAGCCACCGGCAATCGCCGTGTAGGACAGGGTCAGCTGGCCACCGACGACATCGGCAATGGCCGGACCGCCGCCCTTGTAGGGCACATGCACCAGGTCCAGACCGGTGCGCTGCTTGAGCAGTTCACCCGCCACATGCTGGGTCGAGGCCGTGCCAGCGGTGCCAAAGGGCAGGCGGCCCGCCTGCTTGGCATTGGCGATCAATTCGCGCAGGTTGTTGAAAGGGAACGACGGATGCGCCACCAACAGCAAGGTGGCATCGTTGAGCTTGGTGACCGGCGCGAAATCCTTGAACGGGTCCCAGTTCATTTTTTTGTAAATATGCGGGTTGATCGCCATGGTGCCATCGAAGGCCACCAGCAAGGTGTAACCGTCCGGCGCGGCCTTGGCGACAAAGTCATGGCCGACGTTGCCGGCTGCGCCACCACGGTTTTCTATCAATACCTGCTGACCGAGCCGCGCACCCAGCCGATCGGTAATCACCCGTGCCGAAGAATCCACCATACCGCCCGTCGCGAAAGGCACGATGACGCGTATCGGCTTGTTGGGGTAGTCCTGCGCCCGCACGGGCGTAACAGCCAGAGCCATGGTTCCGAGTAAAGCCGCAGCGCAGACAGCCGCGATAGATTCGATCTTCTGATTCATTGCAGTCCTTTTGTTGAGGGGTATGACGGAACATCCACTAAACCGGCTGTGGCCGAGTTGCGCGCAACCGAAACAAGATATCACGCACCGCGCCGCCGAGGTCGCACCACAGCGCACCATGCCGCACCTCACACCGAGTGCGATGCGCAGCGATACCGGCGAAGGCGGGTTGCTGTGGCAAACTCCGCAGCCTTGTTCGTGTGACCAGACTCATCTCTAAGGATTCTCCATGACTGCCATCCGCGTTGCCATTCCCGACATGATTTCGCCCTCCTACTTCCCGGCCATCGCTGCGGTGGAACTGGGATTTTTCAAACAGGAAGGGCTGGATGCCAGCATCGAACTGATTTATCCCGTTACCAAAACCTATGAAGAACTGCGCGACGGCAAGGTCGATTACGTTGGTGGTGCGGCACATGCCCCGCTGTACGCCTTCAAGGACTGGGCCGGCTGCCGGCTGCTGGGTGCGCTGGCGCAGAACATGTACTGGTACCTGATCGTGAGAAAGGATCTGCAAGCCAAACGCGGTGACCTGCATGCGCTCAAAGGTCTGCGCATCGGTGCCGCACCCGGTCCGGTGGATGGCCTCAAGCGCATGCTGCGCGATGTCGGCATGAACCCGGACACCGATGTGCAAATCGGACCGGTGCCGGGCGTGGCTGGTGTGGTGTCCTTCGGCGTGACCGCGGCCAAGGCACTGGAGGAAGGCAAGCTCGATGGCTTCTGGGCCAACGGCATGGGCTCGGAAGTGGCCATCCTCAATGGCGTGGGCAGCCTGCTGCTGGATGCGCGCCGGGGTGACGGCCCGGCTGGCAGCGTCGACTACACCTTCCCTGCCTTTGTCACCACCCAGCGCAAGGTCGAAGAAAAACCGGCCGAGGCGCAAGCCGCCATGCGCGCCATCGTCAATGCACAACAGGCACTCAAGCGCGACCCGTCACTCGCCGTCAAGGCGGTGAAAAACCATTTCCCGCCGGCCGAAACAGCATTGATCGCCGAGCTGATCCGGCGCGACGCACCCTTTTTCGATGCCGCCATCTCGCGTCAGAAACTGGATGCGCTGAACGATTTCTCGCGCAGCATGGGCATCCTGTCCGGCCCGAAAGCCTATGGCGATGTGGTGGCCGAGTGCTGCCGCAGCGTCTGGTAAGCCTGCAAGTCGGTGCGCAATTCGGCTGGCGACAGCAGCGTCACCGCCAGCCGACGCATGGCGCGACGCAAGCGCAACACCGCCTTGTCACGACTTATCAGCAGCACCGCGCCGGCAGCGTTGGCGGCTGCTGTCGCGGCCAGCGCTGCCGCCAGATCAATAAAGCCCTGATCGTCCGGGTCGCGGCAACGCGGCAGCGACAGCGGTAGCGGTGGCATCTCGGCTGGCGTCAGCAATACGCTCATGGCGGCATAGCGCGCCCAAATCGACTGCTGTTGCGCTGCGCTGAGCGCGAAGTCGGCATAGCTCAGTACCCGCCGCAACTCCTCCAGCATGGCGCTGGTCACCATGATCTGCGCCTGGCCCGTGCCCAGCCAATGCGCGATAGGCTGACAGCTGGCATCCTGGAACAAAAGCAGATCGAGCACGCAGTTGGTGTCGAGCACCAGCATCAACGGTGGCGTTTTCAATGCTGTTTTTGCGCCCTGCGTTTCAGTGCAACGATGGCTTGAACATCAGTTCGTTGCGATCGATCGAGCACACCCGCACATGCGTCAGCACGCCTTTGCGTGCCAGAGTGAACGAGATCTCCACGCCAGCCGGACCACAGGCCCAAATCCGGCGGAACAACTCGGCCAGGCCACTGCAGCGCTGACCCTGCACCTCGACGATGACATCACCGCTCTGAATACCGGCGCGTGCAGCAGGACCGTGATCAGACAAGCCACTGACCACCAGATGACCCTTGGCCTGTTGCACATAGATGCCGATCCATGGCCGCACCGGGCCGGAAACCCGCCCGAAGCGCAGCAGGTCCTGCTCGATGGGCGCCAGCAGATCGATCGGCACGAACATATTGCCCTGGTCGGCTTCACCGGCCAGCGATTCGCGGTCCTGCACCAGCAGCGATCCCAGACCAATCATCTGACCGGATTGATCCAGCAGCGCCGCCCCACCCCATTGCGGATGCGCCGGCACGGTGAACAAGGCTTCGTCCAGCACGTATTCCCAATAGCCGGCGAATTCGCGCCGACCGACGATACGGGCCTTGAGCGCATGGCCGCGTCCACCGGCTGCCAGCGCATACACCTCATCCCCCTCACCGGCGCTGGTGATGCTGCCGCGCGGCATCACCGGCAATTCGAGCTTGCCCAGCGGCATCACCAGACCCAGACCCGTGGCCTGGTCATAGCCCAGCGGATGGGCCGGCACCACCTTGCCCCGGCGCGACTTCAGCCATACCGCGCTGGCCTCGGTAATCAGATAACCAATGGTGAGGATCAGTCCATCCTCGCGGATCACCACCCCATTGCCGGTGCGCTCGGTACCCAGAATGCCGGCAGTGAACGCCTGCGCCGGCACCTCGCTGCGCAGCTGCACCATGGCGTCCATGGCCGCTTCGAGATTGAAATCGACCTCGTCAGCCTTGGGCTGCAGCGCCTCCGGGAAGGTCCACTTGGCGTCGGCCATGCGCTCAGGCCTTCACCGCATCACGCCGGAACACCAGCGGCTTGCCACCATAGCTGCGCTTAGCCATCCAGTGCGACAGCGCGGCATCCATGTAATCGGCATGCCCGGGAAACCAGTCGGCCAAGGCGCGCGCCAGCGAACGGCCAGCGTCGATATCGCCCTGATCCAGCACCACTTCGACCTCACGCACCGACTTCATCACCGCCGTGTGTTCATCGATGTGACACTCCCTCGCCGGAAACTCGCTGCTCTCCATCCACTGCTTTTCTTCACCGAAATGACGTTCGGCATGCAGCGCAAAGGCCTTGAAATGCGAGGTGAAACTGGCGTCATCGGCCTGCAGCATGGCCGATACGATCTGAACGAATTCGCGGTGCGTATCGTCCATCGGACCATAGCCCAGCAAATAAGCGTCGGTCCAGGCGAAGGCGGCCTCAGCCTTGTTGTCGCCGGCGTTGTTGTCACCGGCGTTGTTGTCGCCGGCCTGTTCATCAGCGGTCTGCTTGTTATTGGCCTGGTTGTTCATCGCATTTCCACTCAGGCCGCAGGCACATGACGGCGCAGAAAATCGAAGAACACCTGGCTGAAGTGCGCCGGGTTCTCGGCCCAGGGGTAGTGTCCGCAACCCGGAATGACCGCGAACTCGGACCTGGCGATCATGTCGGCCACCCGCTTCATGCCGGCCGGATGACCGGTCTGGTCCACCTCGCCCGCCACCAGCAGCGTCGGCACCTGTATCGCCTTGAACGCCGCCACCGCCTCGGCCTCGGCATAGGCCTGCACCGCCTTCACCGCCGCCTGGACAGTGGCCGGTGGCGTGGCAGCCGCCACCGCGCGCACCAGGTCCACCTCGGGGCCGGAGGAGCCAGACCCGAGCATGCTGTCAACCACCATGCGCTGCGCCACGATCGGGTCGGTACCCGGCGGCGGCGGTGTGGTGCGCTTGCGCACGAACTCTTCCTGCTCTTCCTTGGTGCGGTTGCCAAAGTAACCGATGGTGGCACTGATCACCGCAGCATGAATGCGATCGGCCACCTTGCCGATCAGGCGCGGCGTGATCTGCCCACCCATACTGTGCCCAAAAACCACATTGCGCTCGCTGCCGGTGGCACGAATCAGACGCGCGCCAGCCTCAGCCACCAGATCGAAACTCAGTTGCGCCGGCAGCGCCGACTGACCATAGCCCGGTGCCTCCCACGCCACCACGCGATAGCCATGCTCGATCAGCCGGCCGATGGTGGGGCGCCAGTATTCCTTTGCGCCATAAATACCGTGCAGCAGATAGACCGTGACCTTGCCGGCGTCATTGCTGAGCTGATAATCGGGAAGTGCCATACGTTGCCTCGCCTTTCGTATCACGTGTGTTGCGTGTGTTGCATGCTGCGGGTGCTGTGCGCGCTGAACCTGTCACAGCACCGGGAGGCGCCATTCTACGGCCTGCGCCGCATCGCCCTTTCACCTGTCAGGAAAGCTGTCCCATGCCCCTCATCGTCTACGGCATCAAAAACTGCGACACCATGAAAAAGGCCTTCGCCTGGCTGGATGCAGCCGGTATCGCCTATGCATTCCACGACTACAAAAAGTCTGGCGTCACGCTGGCGCAATTGCAGCGCTGGGCCAAACAGCTCGACGCCGCCCAGCCAACGAAACCGGCAACCAACACACCGGCAGACACGCCGGCACAGGGCTGGCAGGCGCTGGCCAATCGCCGCGGCCCGACCTGGCGCAAGGTGGCAGAGGCTGCCACCCCGGCCGAGCTCGGCCAGGCGCGCACGCTGGCACTGCTTTGCGACAACACCAGCGCCATCCGCCGGCCCATACTCGAGCGCGACGGCAAGGACTTGCTGCTGGGTTTCGATGCGCCAGCATGGGCCAAGACGCTGGGCAAATAATCGCTTTTAAAACAATCACTTAGTGGCCCGCCCGACGCGCGCCGCTGAAGCATGGGCGCGCAGTATCATCGCCGGCCTGGAGGAGACCGCGATGAACAACATGCCGAACGATGTGCCGAACTGCTTGCCGACCCAGATGCGCCAGCGCTGCCTGTTACCGCTGCTGATGCTGGCCATGCTCACGACAGCAGTGCACAGCCAAGCCTAGACGCAGACGCAAACTCAGACGCAGACGCAGGCCTGGCCGACCAAGGCAATGCGGCTGATCGTGCCCTTCCCGCCCGGCGGGCCGACCGACTTCATCGGCCGCGCTGCCGGTTCCATTCTGAGCGAAGCCCTCGGCCAGCCGGTGCTGATCGAGAACCGTGCCGGCGCCAACGGCACCATCGGCCTGGAGACGCTGGCCAAGTCGGCACCGGATGGCTACACCGTCGGCCTGACCGCAATCACCCTGGCCACCGCGCCGCACCTGGGCAAGGTGCCATTCGATGCCTTCAAGGACTTCACCTACATCAGCAATCTGGTGTCGATGACACCGCTCATCGTCGCCAATCCCCAGCTGCCAGCCAAAACACTGCCGGAGCTGGTGGCCTATGCCAAAGCCAATCCGGGCAAGATCGCCTATGGCACGCCGGGCATCGCCACCGTGCCGCACCTGGGCGCGGAGATGCTGCAGACGGCCGCCGGCATCAAGCTCAACCATGTGCCGTACAAGGGCGCGACACAGCAGATTCAGGATCTGCTGGCCGGCGCGACGCTGGTGGATTTTCAAAGCTCGCTGGTGGTGGCGCTGCCCAATGTGCGTGCCGGCAAGTTACGCCCGATCGCGGTGCTGACGGCACGCCGCTCGCCGCTATTGCCGGAGGTGCCGACCGTGGCCGAAGCCGGCTACAAGGTACAGGCCGCACCCTGGTTCGGCTTTGGCGGCCCAGCAGGACTGACGCCGGAGATGGTGCGTCGCATGAACGAGGCGCTGGTCAGGGGCATGCAGAACAAAGACACCCTAGAGCGCTTTCACAACATCGGCGCCATCGTGCACACCTCCAGCGCCGAGGAGTTCAGCGCCTTCGTGCGCAGCGAACACGCGCGCTGGGGCGAGGTGATTCGCAGCGCCGGTATCAAGCTCGATTAGTGCAAGGCGCTTGCTGCGCGGGTTGTGGCCCGCTCGCGCTGACGCAGCAGCCAGGGCGTGACCCCGGCGGCAAAGGTCAGCAGCGCGGCGCAGGTCACCGTCAGCACCATCGGCAGCGCTGAACCATCGGACAACAGCGCGTAGATCTGCGCGCACAGCGCGCCGAGAAACATCTGAAAAAACACCCCGATGCCCGAGGCGGTGCCAGTCAGTTTCGGGTCGACGCGGATGGCACCGGCCTGGGCATTGGGCAGGGCAATGCCCTGGGCAAAGGTGGTGACAAAGCCGGGGATGAACAGCAATAGCGGCACCATCATGCCGTCCAGAATCAACCAGCCCTGCACCGCATTGCCCAGCAGCATGAGGGTGGAGCCGGCCAGCACCATGGTCTCGACCGAGACGCGCTGGCTGAGGCGACTGGACACCAGGTTCCCGAGAAAAAATCCGATCGGAAAAAACAGGAAGTACAAACCGAATTCAGTGGCCGAGCGGCCGAGGTAATCCTTCATCAGGAACGATGCGCCGGAGGCCATGGCGAGAAAGGTCCCGGTGGAAAAGCCGGTCTGCAACACAAAGGCCAGAAAGCGCGGCTGCCGCAGCAGCGAGCGGTAGTCGCGCCACAGACGGCGCGCTGCGCTGCTGTTGCCGTCGCCACCACTTCCCGCTGCGCCCGCCTGCTTGCGCCGATGCGCTGCATCATGCGTCTCATGAATCATGCGCCAGCTGGCAAACAGGATGGCCACGCCGGCAACACTCGATAGCCAGAAGGCACTGCGCCAGCCGAAGGCATCGATCAGCACCCCGCCCACCAGCGGTGCCACCATCGGCCCGAAGGTATAGGCCATGGTGAGATAGGCAATGATCTTCACCAGCTTCTCCGAGCCATAGGCGTCATGCGCAATGGCGCGGGTGAGCGTGGCCGAGCAACCGGCGCCAAGCGCCTGGATCACCCGCCCGACGATCAATCCGGTGACCGAGCCGGCAAACGAGGACAGCACGCCACCGAGCGTGAACAGTGTCAGTCCGGTCAGCAGCACCGGTCGCCGGCCCAGTCGATCAGACAACGAGCCATACACCAGGGTGATGAAGGCCATCACGAACAGGGTGACGCTGAAGGTCAGACCCACCAGCGCCGGCGAGATCGATAGCGCCCTGCCCACCTCCGGCATGACCGGAAAGAACAGATGGATCGACAGCGGCCCAAGAAAAGTGATCGAGCCCAGCACGATGATGAAACCCACGCCGGGCGGCGTCGAAGCGGATGCTGCAGGCGATGGGGTGGATGGCGATTGCATGCTGCCTTTCTGCAGGCCACCACAACGGCAGCGAGGAACTTGACTGATAATTCCCGAATGATCGCATCGAACCCGTCTGACGCAGTGCCTGTCCCTGAAAACAAAACCATGCTGGGCAACGACCATCCGCAAGGCATCGGCGTTGGCGTACTGCGGCGCGAGGACCGGCGCTTTCTGCTCGGACGCGGCCGCTATGTCAGCGATCTGCAGCCACGCGATGTGCTGCATGCGGCCTTTGTGCGCTCACCGCATGCGCATGCGCACATC
>CAIPUP010000147.1 GCA_903868285.1 uncultured beta proteobacterium | reverse complement strand
TATCCGGGCTTTCCCACCGACATGCAGGCGCAGTTCATGGCGCTGGATGCCGTGGCCGAAGGCACAGGAGTGATCACCGAGACCATCTTCGAGAATCGCTTCATGCATGCGCTGGAATTGCAGCGCCTGGGGGCGGATATCGAGATCTCCGGCAATACCGCCGTGGTGCGTGGTGTGCCGGCGTTGCAGGGTGCGACTGTCATGGCGACCGACCTGCGTGCCTCGGCCAGTCTGGTGGTGGCGGCGTTGGTGGCGCAGGGAGAAACCTGCATCGAGCGCATCTACCACCTCGACCGTGGCTATGAGTCCATCGAGGAGAAGCTATCGCGGCTGGGCGCTGGCATCCGGCGCGTGCAATAGCTTGCATATTCGCTCTGCAAAAAATAACCCGTTCGCCTTAAAGTGACGCAAGTGCTTGTTTTATTTGATATTATTGGCATGTCCGCACTACCCCGTTCAACCCCGTCTGATTGCCTCCGATGATCACCATCGCCCTGTCCAAGGGACGCATTTTTGATGAGACCCTGCCGTTACTGGCGGCGGCTGGCATCCGGCCGTCCGAGGACCCGGAGTCCTCGCGCAAGCTGATCATCAGCACCGATCGCGCCGATGTGCGACTGGTCATTGTGCGGGCCTCGGATGTGCCGACCTATGTGCAGTACGGTGCTGCTGATCTTGGCGTGGCCGGCAAGGATGTGCTGATCGAGCATGGTGGCGATGGCCTGTACCAGCCGGTTGACCTGGCGATCGCGCGCTGTCGCATGATGGTGGCGGTACCCGAGGGCTTTGACTATCGCAGCGCAGTGCAGCAGGGTGCTCGTCTGCGGGTGGCCACCAAGTACATGCAAACCGCGCGTGAGCATTTCGCCAGCAAGGGCGTGCATGTCGACCTGATCAAGCTCTACGGCTCGATGGAACTGGCGCCGCTGGTGGGTCTGGCCGATGTCATCGTTGATCTGGTGTCCACCGGCAATACGCTCAAGGCTAACCGGCTGCTGGCGGTGGAGGAAATCATGCCCATCAGCTCGCGGCTGGTGGTCAATCAGGCGGCACTCAAACTCAAGCGTGAGGCACTGCAACCGGTGATCGAGGCGATCGCGGCGGCGGTGGGCAAACGTGGCTGAGGGCAATCTGCAATGGTTGCAGCTGGATGCTGACGCGCCCGGCTTCGATGCTGCGCTGGCAAAGCTGACTGCGCTCGAGGCTTCGCAGGACGCGACGCTCGATGGCGTGGTGGCCGGCATCCTGGCCGATGTACGCGCCCGGGGCGATGCCGCCGTGCTGGAATACACCCGACGCTTTGACCGGCTGGACGTGGCCTCGATGCAGGCGCTGGAGATTCCCGCCCAGGACACCCATCGTGCGCTGGCAGCATTGGACACCGAGACGCGTGATGCGCTGGAGCAGGCAGCACAACGCATACGCAGCTATCACCAGCATCAGCGCCTGGAATCCTGGCAGTACACCGAAGCCGATGGCACGGTGCTGGGCCAGCGAGTCAGCGCGCTTGACCGTGTCGGTTTGTATGTACCCGGTGGCAAGGCCGCTTATCCCTCCTCGCTGCTGATGAATGCCATCCCGGCGCGGGTGGCGGGTGTGGGCGAGGTGGTGATGGTGGTGCCCACCCCGGGTGGTGAGCGCAACCCGCTGGTATTGGCGGCCGCGGCGATCGCCGGTGTCGATCGTATTTTCACTATTGGTGGCGCGCAGGCGGTTGCCGCGCTGGCCTATGGCACGGCCAGCGTGCCGCAAGTCGACAAGATCGTCGGCCCGGGCAATGCCTATGTCGCAGCGGCCAAGCGCCGGGTGTTTGGCAGCGTTGGCATCGACATGATTGCCGGGCCGTCGGAAATCGTGGTCATCTCCGATGGCACCACCGACCCGGACTGGCTGGCCATGGATCTCTTCTCGCAGGCCGAGCATGATGAAGTGGCGCAGGCGCTGCTGATCAGCCCGGATGCGGCGCATCTGGCGCAGGTGGCGCGCAGTGCCGATCGTTTGCTGGCACAGATGCCGCGCGCCGATGTGATCCGCGCTTCAGTTGGCAATCGCGGTGCACTGATCAAGGTGCGCGACATGGCACAGGCCTGTGAAATTTCCAATCGCATTGCACCGGAACATCTGGAGCTTTCGGTACAGGACAGCGAGCGCTGGCTGGCGCAGATACGCCATGCCGGCGCGGTGTTCGTCGGGCGCTATAGCTCGGAATCCCTGGGTGACTACTGCGCCGGACCGAACCATGTGCTGCCCACCTCGCGTACCGCACGCTTTTCCTCGCCGCTCGGGGTGTACGACTTTCAGAAGCGCTCCAGCCTGATCCAGGTGTCGCAAGCCGGTGCGCAGAGCCTGGGACGCATCGCCTCGACGCTGGCGCATGGCGAGGGCCTCACCGCGCATGCCCGTTCGGCCGAATTGCGTCTGGGCGCCGACGCGCCGGACAAAACAGCATGAGCACAACCACCATTCCCGACTGGGTCATCCGCGAGGATGTGCGCAATACCAGTGCCTATCCGGTTACGCCGGCCACCGGCATGGTCAAGCTGGATGCGATGGAAAACCCCTACACCCTGCCCGAGCCGCTGCGCCAGGCCCTGGCTGCGCGACTGGCTACGGTGGATCTCAATCGCTACCCCGATCCGACGGCACCGCAGTTGCGCCAGCAGTTGCGTCAGGTGATGGACATCCCCGAGCGGCATGGCCTGTTGCTGGGCAACGGTTCGGATGAAATCATTCAGATTGCGATCCAGGCGGTGGCGCGTGAAGGTGCCACGGTGATGGCGATAGAGCCGTCATTCGTGATGTATCGCATCAGCGCGCGGCATGCACGGGTGAACTTTGTCGGGGTTGATCTCAAGCCGGATTTTTCCCTGGACGAACCGGCCACGCTGGCGGCGATGCGCGAGCACCGTCCTGCGATTGTGTTTATCGCTTACCCCAACAACCCCAGCGGCAATCTGTATGACGCCGAGGCCATCGCCCGCATCATTCGGGCTGCGCCCGGACTGGTGGTGGTGGACGAGGCCTATCAGGTATTTGCCGGCGCCAGTTTTCTGCAACGGCTGGACGAGTTTCCCAACCTGATGGTGATGCGTACTGTCTCCAAGCTTGGTCTGGCGGGTATCCGTCTGGGCTATGCCGCCGCGCATCCGGACTGGATTGCCGAATTCGACAAGGTGCGTCCACCCTATAACGTCGGGGTGCTGAACCAGGCCGCCGGCGAGGTGATGCTGGCGCACCATGCAGTGCTGGTGGAGCAGGCCGAGCGCATTCTGGCCGAACGCAGTCGCTTGTACCGCTGGCTGGCGCAGCGTCCTGACGTGATCTGTTTCCCCAGCGACGCCAATTTCATCCTGATCCGGGTCAAGGATGCGCCGGGTATCTATGCCGCCATGAAGCAGCGCAAGGTGCTGATCCGCACCCTGCATGGCAGTCATCCCCTGCTGCAACAATGTCTGCGCCTGACCGTCGGCACACCGCAGGAGAACGATGCGATGATGCTGGCGCTGGAGCAGGCGCTGGCGGATGCTGCCTAGTCGTTTCCGCAGCGCAAGTCGTTCCGGTATTTCCAGTCGATGCAGTTTCAAACACTCCTAACCACTGATCCCACACCATGCGTACCGCAAGCGTAGACCGCAACACTGCCGAGACCCGTATCTCGGTGGCTATCAACCTGGATGGCAGCGGCACGGCAGCGCTGGCCAGCGGCGTGCCGTTTCTGGACCACATGCTGGACCAGATCGCGCGGCACGGTCTGATCGATCTGCAGGTCAAGGCTGATGGCGATCTGCATATCGACGCCCATCACACGGTCGAGGACATCGGCATCACTCTTGGGCAGGCGCTGGCCAAGGCCGTCGGGGACAAGAAGGGCCTGCGTCGTTATGGTCATGCCTATGTGCCGCTGGATGAGGCGCTGTCGCGGGTGGTGGTCGATCTCTCTGGTCGTCCCGGTCTGGAATTCCATGTGCCGTTCAAGCGTCCCTTGATCGGTGAGTTCGATGTCGACCTGGTGCATGAGTTTTTCCAGGGTCTGGTGAACCATGCCCAGCTCACCCTGCATATCGACACGCTGCGTGGTGACAACGCGCATCATCAGTGCGAGACGGTATTCAAGGCTTTTGGTCGTGCCCTGCGCATGGCGGTCGAGGTGGACCCGCGTTCCAGTGGCGTGGTGCCCTCGACCAAGGGTTCGCTCTGAGTCCATTCATCGGCGTCATGATTTCAGGTTCGATGTGATGCGTATCGCAGTCATTGATTACGGCATGGGTAACTTGCGCTCGGTGTCCAAGGCGCTGGAGCGAGTCGCGCCGCAGGCCGAGGTCGAGGTGACGGCCGATCCGCAGCGTGTGGCCAGTGCCGACCGGGTGGTGTTTCCCGGCCAGGGCGCAATGCGCGATTGCATGCGCGAGCTGGAGCAGCGTGGCCTGCGTCCGGCAGTGCTCAAAGCGGCGGCCGAGAAACCGTTTTTGGGTATCTGTATCGGCCTGCAAATGCTGTTTGAGCACAGCGAAGAGGGTGACACGCCGGGTCTGGGTGTCCTGCCGGGCGTGGTGCGACGCTTCCCGCCCGAACGCATGGTCGATACCCAGGGCGCGCGGCTGAAGGTGCCGCATATGGGCTGGAACGAGGTGCATCAGGCTGAGTCGCATGCGCTTTGGGATGGCATCGCCGATGGCAGCCGCTTTTATTTCGTGCACAGCTATTACGCCGAGGCAGCCGAGCCAGCCCTGGTGGCGGCCTTCAGCGTCTACGGCTTTCCCTTTACCTGTGCCGTGGCCAGGGCTAACATCTTCGCGGTGCAGTTTCATCCCGAGAAGAGTCAGTCTGCCGGCCTGCGTTTGCTGGAAAATTTCACGACCTGGAACCCGTGATCACGCTGTTGCCGAGCAACTTCAGAAAGTATAATAAAATCAATAACTTGCGATAATCTTGCGGGTGCCGCTGGAGCGCCTGTTGCGATCACGCTGGTGACCATTTCCGACCTCATCCAACTACCGATACGACTCGTACCATGCTCATCATCCCGGCCATAGATCTCAAAGACGGTCGTTGCGTGCGCCTCAAACAAGGCGACATGAACGATGCCACGGTGTTTTCCGAAGACCCTGCCGGCATGGCCACGCACTGGCTGGACCAAGGCGCGGCGCGGCTGCATGTCGTCGACCTGAACGGCGCCACCGTCGGTAAACCCAAGAATGAGGCTGGCATCAAGGCCATCCTGTCGGCCATCGATGGCCGCATTCCGGTGCAGCTGGGCGGCGGGATACGGGATCTGGACACCATCGAGCGCTACCTCGATCTGGGCGTGACCTACATCATCATCGGCACCGCGGCGGTGAAGAACCCCGGCTTCCTGCAGGACGCTTGCACAGCATTTTCCGGCCACATCATCGTCGGCCTGGACGCCAAGGACGGCAAGGTGGCGGTCGAGGGCTGGTCCAAGCTGACCGGCCATGACGTACTCGACCTGGCCAAGAAATTCGAGGACTACGGCGCCGAGGCGGTGATCTACACCGACATCGGTC
>CAIPUP010000146.1 GCA_903868285.1 uncultured beta proteobacterium | reverse complement strand
TGATGTCCAGGCTCACGCGTTTCTTTCTAAGAGGGGCTCGCCCGTCTCTCCACCGACAATTTCACCGCCGAGCGCAGGCGGGAAATGTGGTTGTGGCATTGGCTGAGGCTATGTCGGCAGGTAGGCAAAAAACGGCCGGATCATAGCATCGGCATTTCAGACGTCTGCCTGAACAGAGCTTTGTTACGCCTGCGACAGATAGAATCCGGCTATGCATCTGCTTGCCCTCGATACTTCGACCGACTATTGCTCTGCCGCGATCCGCCGTGATCCGGACGGGCAGATAGTTTCGCGCCAGGTCCTGGCGGGACAGAAACATTCCCTGCTGTTGTTACCGATGATCGACGATCTGCTGCGAGAGGCGGGAGTGCGCCTGTCGCAGATCGGCGGCATTGCCTATGGCGAGGGCCCCGGGTCGTTCACCGGTCTGCGCATCGTCTGCAGCGTGGTGCAGGGCATCGCCGCTGCGCATGGCGCGCAGGTGCTGGGTGTGTCGACGCTGATGAGCGTGGCCGAGCAGGTGCGTGCCCGGCACCTTGCCAGCGGTGGCAGTGAGGCAGATTGCCGGCAACTGGTGGTGGCACTGGATGCGCGTATGGGCGAGGTCTACTACGCGCCGCTGCAATGGCAGGCGGCGCAGCAATGGCAGTTGCTGGATCCGGTGCGCGTGTCTGCGCCTGAGGCGGTCATGGCTTTGCCCGTGTCGCTTGCCGAGGGATCGGTGGGTCAATGGTTGGGTTGTGGCAGTGGCTTTGCCGCGCACGGCCCGGCCTTGCAGCGACGCTGGGGTGCAGCCCTGGTTCAGGCAGTCCCGGGTCAAGTGTTGTCGGCAGATGCATCGCCGCTGGTTCCCGAGGCGGCTTCGATTCTGCGCCTGGCCACGGCCGGCTTGCTGGCGGGTCAGGGGCAGTCGGCAGAGCAGGCGTTGCCGGTTTACATCCGCGACCGGGTGGCGCTCAAGGCTGGCGAGCGGCGTTGATGACCATGCTGATCACCGATACGCTGCAGTCGCGCAGTCTGCGTCCCATGCAGGACCTGGATTTGCTTGCCGTCGGTCGGCTGGAGCAAGAGGCTTACGAGTTCCCCTGGAGCGTGGGCAATTTTCGCGATTCGATGCTGGCCGGCTATGACTGCTGCCTGATGCACCGGGCGGCGACTGATACACGCACCTCGCCCGCGTTGCTGGGCTATGCGGTGGTCATGCCCGGCGTGGACGAGGCACATCTGCTCAATCTCACCGTGGCGGTGGCGTATCAGCGCCAGGGACATGGTCGCCATCTGTTGCAGCAGCTTTGTCGGCGTGAACAGGCCAAGGGCGCGCAGCGCCTGCTGCTGGAAGTGCGTCCGTCCAATCTGCCAGCGCGTGCCTTGTATGCCGCCAGCGGCTTTGTCGAGATCGGTCGGCGTAAGCACTACTACCCGGCAGCGAATGGACGTGAGGACGCGCTGGTACTGGCGTTGCAGTTGCCGGTGTGCGATGCGGCAGTTGGGCAGGCACGATGAATCCACAGCAGCGGCGCGATCTTTACCTGCAAGAAATGGGGCTGGGCCAGCGCTGGTTGTTGCGTTCGCGGGACGGGCAAGGCGTCTCGGGTACCGAACCCAACACCGGTGAATCAATCAACGCCAAGGTCGATGCCGAAGTCGGTGCCGAAGTCGATGTTGTAGCAGCGACGGCGGACTGGATGCTGGTCGGCGCAGCCGAGCATGCGGGCAGCAGCCCCGATGGTGACGCCTTCCCCGGCCCGGCTGGCAAGCTGCTGGATGCCATGCTGGCGGCGATTCATCTGCAGCGCCATCAAAACGTCCGGCTGGCCGCGTGTAACCATTTGATTAATAAAGAAATTTTGCAGGGCGGGTCGCGTCTGGTCCTGGCCATGGGCGAGTCTGCGGCGCAAACGCTGCTGGCGACGGATGCCGGCATTGATAGCCTGCGAGGCAGGGTGCATCGCTATCAAGAGCTGGCGCTGATCGTGACCTATCACCCGGCCGATCTGTTGCGCATGCCCGCAGACAAGGCCAAGGCCTGGGAAGACCTGCTGCTGGCCCGTCGCACCATGCTTGGCTTGCTGCGCTGAGGCGGTTCACCCGCGCCTGCGCCGAAAGCGCGTACTAGTGTTTCTCGATGCCGATCAGATGCAGTGAGTCACGCTCGGCCTGATTGGTCTCATGGCGCTTTTTCACCAGCAACATCGCACCGGCAACAAACAGACCGAAGGCCAGAACGATCCAGTTGATGTGCACATCAACACTGATCAGGAAGGCATACAGCCCGAGCATGATCAGAATGCACAGGTTCTCATTGAAGTTCTGCACCGCAATGGAATGACCGGCCGACATCAGCACATGGCCGCGATGTTGCAGCATGGCATTCATCGGCACGACGAAAAATCCCGCCAAGCCGCCAATGGCGATCAGCAGCAGATAGACCAGCGGCATCCAGGTCACCACGCACATGCAGATGACCACCAGTCCCATGGCGATACCCAGGGGCAGCACCCGGAACGAAGATTTCAGCGGTATCAATCGCGCCGCCAGCACGGAACCCATGGCAATGCCGATGGCAGTCACGCCTTGCAACAGCGCGCCTTTGTCCAGCGGCAGCCCGAGCTTGACCTCGCCCCATTTGAGTACGATGAATTGCAGGGTGGCGCCAGCGCCCCAGAACAAGGTGGTGACCGCCAGCGTGATCTGGCTCAGCCGGTCGCGCCAGAGCGTCATGAAGCAGTGTCCGAACTCGCGCACCAGTACCAGCGGCTGGCGATGCTGATCACCGTAGTTGGCGCCGGTGTCAGGAATGTAGAGGTTGAATAGTGCAGCCAGCAGGTAGAACACCGCGATCACCAGGATGGCAGCCTCGGCAGGACTGTCAACACCGGTTTGCACCATGGGCATATCGAATGACAACAGCGTGCTCGATACCGCCGGGCTGATCAGTGCGCCACCCAGCACGGTACCGAGAATGATGGAAATGACGGTCAGACCCTCGATCCAGCCATTGGCCACCACCAATTGTCTGGCCGGCAGCAGTTCGGTCAGGATGCCGTACTTGGCCGGTGAGTAGGCGGCAGCGCCCAGCCCGACCAGGCCATAGGCCAGCAATACCGTCCAGTAGCCGGCGATGCCGGGAATCGCCAGCCAGTCGTAGAAGAACATGGTGACGCAACCAGCAATCTTGATGCTGTTGGTGAGGAACATCACCCGGCCCTTGGGCAGTGAGTCGGCAAAGGCACCGACAAAGGGCGCCAGCAGCACATAGGACACGGTGAAGAAGAACTTCAGCAACGGCGTCAGCCAGGCCGGCCCGTCCAGCTGGATCAGCAGGGCGATGGAGGCGATGAGCAGGGCGTTGTCGGCCAGCGAGCTGAAGAACTGCGCTGCCATGATGGTGTAGAAGCCGCGATTCATCCTGGCAGTTTAACCTGCGCACGGCGCTGTAAACGGGATTGATCGATGGAGGCATGATCGAAGTCCCTATAATGCGCACTTGCTCTGTACGTCGCTGTGTGCAGATGCAGCATTGTGACAACCAGAAGACCAACAATCGCAATTCAATCAGGGATGGGGAAGGATTCATGGCAGACCGACGGCTGCAGGTATTTCATGCGGTGGCAAGGCAGCTGAGCTTTACCAAGGCGGCCGAGACGCTGTTCATGACCCAGCCTGCGGTGACCTTCCAGATCAAGCAGCTCGAAGAGCAGTACAACACGCGCTTGTTCGAGCGTGGTCATGCGCGCATCTCGCTCACTCCCGCCGGTGAACTGGTGCTGCAATACGCCGAACGCATCCTGAGCCTGTCGGCAGAGATGGATGCGCGCCTGAAAGAACTGAGCGACGGGCTGTCGGGCACCTTGCTCATCGGCGCCAGCATGACGATTGCCGAGTTTCATCTGCCCGCCATCCTGGGTGAATTTCGCAAGGCTTGCCCTGCGGTGCAGACGCGACTGTTTGTGGCGAATTCCGAAACCATCGAGCAGCGCATTAGCGAACACACCCTCGATGTGGGCTTGATCGAGGCACCGTCACGGCAGAGCGGACTGGTAGTGCAAAGTTGTGGCGAGGATGAGTTGCGCGTTATTACCGCGCCGGGCCATGCGCTGGCCTCGATGCGCAGCGTGCGGGCGGTGCAACTGATGCTGCATGCCCTCATTACCCGTGAAGTGGGCTCGGGCACGCGTGAGGTGGCCGATCAATGGTTTCGCGATGCCGGTGTGGACCCGGCCAAGCTCAACATTGAAATGGAGCTGGGCAGTCTGGAGTCGATCAAGGGGGTGGTGGCTGCGGGCTTGGGTTGCGCCATCATGTCCAGCCGCGCGGTGCAAAAAGAGAAGGCACTGGGCGAGTTGTGCGAGATACCGCTTGAGCCAGCGCTGATACGGCAGTTGTCTCTGGTCTATCCGCGTGAACGGTTTCGTTCGCGCTTGGTCAACACCTTCATCGATTTCGCCAGGACGCGACTGGCGCAACTGCCAAACACGATTGCCGCCAGCGCACGATGAGTCGTCCGATCCAGGCCCTGATCGATCTGTCAGCGCTGCGGCATAACCTGGCGCAGCTGCGCGCCTGCCTTGCTGCGCCTGGCGGGACGCCAGCGCACATCTGGGCGGTGGTGAAAGCCAATGCCTATGGCCATGGCTTGATGGCCTTGTTACCGGCACTGCAGGATGAGCCGGCCATCACCGGCTTGGCCCTGATCGAATTCGAAGCGGCGCAGGCACTGCGTGATGCCGGCTGGACCCGTCCGATCCTGATGCTGGAGGGGCTGTTTCAGCCGCAGGACATCGCGCTGGCGCAGGCGCTCGATTTGTCGCTGGTGCTGCACAACATGCAGCAAGTGCAATGGCTGCAGCAACATGCCCTCACGGCGCCGGCGCTTGAGTTGTCGAATCTGCATCTGAAGATCAACACGGGAATGAACCGGCTCGGCTTCATGCCGGCAGAGGTCGAGGCGGCGGTGTTGGCGCTACGGTCGCAAATTCGGCCGCAACCTGATTCAAAAGCGGACTTCACCC
>CAIPUP010000145.1 GCA_903868285.1 uncultured beta proteobacterium | reverse complement strand
GAAGACTTCAAGGGCCTCAAGTACCGCACCGTGGGTATTTCGATCGATGTCTTCACAGGACTGGGTGCGGCGGTGAATGCGCTGCCCGGTGGTGAGATCGTGCCGGCCATGGATCGTGGTCTGCTGGATGCGGCTGAGTTCAACAACGCCAGCTCCGATCGCGTGCTGGGCTTTCCGGATGTGTCCAAGGTCTGCATGCTGCAAAGCTTCCATCAGAACGCCGAGCAGTTCGAAATTCTGTTCAACAAGACAAAATTCGATTCCCTGCCGGCCAAGATGAAGGCCATTCTGGAGAACGCCGTTGAGGCCGCATCGCAGGACATGTCCTGGAAGGCGATCGATCGCTACTCCAAGGACTACATCGAGATGCAGACCAAAGACAAGGTGCGTTTTTACAAAACCCCGGACTCAGTACTGCAAAAGCAGCTCACCGCCTATGACGAGGCCGCTGCCAAGCGTTCCGATAATCCAATGTTTGTGGAGATCGAGAAATCGCAGAAGGCGTTTGCCGCGCGTGTGGTGAAGTGGGATCTCGACACCAATGTGCAGCGCCGCATGGCCTACAACCACTACTTTGGCAAGCCTGCTGCAGCACCGGCGCCGGCCAAGAAGTCCTGACGCGCACTGCCTAGCGTTTGCCGTTGCGGTTTGTTCCACCTGACCCGAAGCCTGTGCCCATGCGCAGGCTTCGGGTTTTTATTGGATGGCAGCCCACATGAATGTTCCCCGTTTCGTCGGCGTGGCCGACCGCATCAGTGCCTGGTCTGGCAAATTGTTCGCCTGGTTGATCGTGGTCCTGATGCTGGCAGTATCGATTGAGGTGTTCAAGCGCTATATCCTGAACGCGCCAACCGCCTGGATCTTTGATCTGGATGCCATGCTCTATGGCACGCTGTTCATGATGTGTGGTGCCTACACACTGGCGCAAAATGGTCATGTAAGAGGTGATTTCCTCTACACCAATATGCGGCCCAAGACCCAGGCCAGTCTGGATCTGGCGCTGTACTTCCTTTTTTTTCTGCCCGGCATCATCGCCCTGGTCTATGCCGGTTATTTTTTTGCAGCCGATTCCTGGCGCATCAATGAACACTCGAATGTCACCGCTGACGGGCCACCGGTGTATCAGTTCAAGGCGGTGATTCCAATCGCCGGATTTCTGGTGCTGCTGCAAGGCATCGCGGAGATCATGCGCTGCATCGTTTGTCTGCGTACCGGCAGCTGGCCGGAACGCCTGAGGGACGTCGAAGAGATCGATGTCATCGGTGACCAGTTGTCGCAAAGTCAGTTTGTCGACGAGGAGTCGCGGCGCACTGCGATAGAGCAGGCACACAGCATTGAGCAGGCTGCCCACCAGCGTTCGGGAGCAAAGTCATGAGCAGTCCGATACTCGGCTTGACCATGCTGCTGCTGATCGTGGCAGCCATCATGATGGGATTTCCCACCGCCTTCACCATGATGGGTTTGGGCATGGTGTTCGGTTACATCGCGTTCTGGCAACCAGAGCACCAATGGCTCAGCAACCAGGTGTTCGATCTGTTCGTGCAACGCACCTATGGTGCGATGAACAATGAAACCCTGCTGTCGATTCCGCTGTTCGTGTTCATGGGCTATGTCATCGAGCGTGCAGCTCTGGTGGACAAGATGTTCCATAGCGTGCAGCTGGCGTTCCGCCGTCTGCCGGCATCGCTGGCGGTCACTACACTTTTGGTGTGTGCCTTCTGGGGCATAGCCTCGGGCATTGTTGGCGCTGTGGTGGTGCTGATGGGCGTGATTGCCATGCGCCCCATGCTCAACGCCGGCTATGACGTGCGGCTGGCCTCGGGGGTGATCACCGCCGGCGGTACGCTGGGCATATTGATTCCACCCTCGGTGATGTTGATTGTCTATGCCGCCGTGGCAGGGCAGTCCATTGTCAAGCTGTATGCCGCTGCCATGTTGCCGGGCTTCTTCCTTACCGCGCTGTACCTGATCTACATCATCGGCTGGGCCATGATCAATCCCAAGATCGCGCCGCCGTTGCCGCCCGAGCGCTACAGTGTGCCAGTGCCGTCATGGTTGCAGTCGCTGCAGTCGCCCAAGTCGGGACGGGTGTTCGGTGGTCTGTTGCGGGCGCTGTTCGATGGCGCGCTGTTGCAGCGCATGGCGACGCCGGTCAGCCGGCTGCTAGTGCTGCGCAACCTGCTGGCAGCGCTGATCCCAGCGGCATTGACGGCAGCGTTGTTCGCTACAGCCTGGTGGTATGTGGTGATCCATAACGCACCCGAGCCGGTGCCGGCAGCGGTATCAATGTCGATGGCCTCCGGTGCAGGTGATGCATCTGCAGACAATTCGCCCGGACTTCGCGGCAGTACGGCATCCGACGCGCTGGAGCCCGTTTCCGGTGGCGTGCAGGAACCGCCCGGTGCCGAGTCCAGTGCATCGATCGCACAGCGCGAAGCAGCCGAAGCGCCGCAAGAGTTGGGCTCGGCGGGCGAGAGCGCGCCGCCACAGGAACTGGGTGCTGCACAGAGCCTGGCCCAGGGCAGCGCCGACAGCAGCGCCGCTGCCAGTGGTACGCAGGACGGTGCCTTGCAGGAAATGGGCTCCGAGCGCCCGGACGCGACATCGGCGGAAGTCGGCCAGCTGCCGGAGAACTTCTATGTCTGGTTCTGGGGCTTTGCCGCGCTGGCCGCGCTGGTGTTGGCGTTCTACTACTGGCGCATGGATGGCGAGCAGCTGGAAATTCTCAAGATGCTGGCCGAGTCGGTGGTGCCTCTGGGCGTACTGACCTTCATCGTGCTGGGTGTGATCCTGTTCGGCATCACCACCGCCTCCGAGTCTGCCGGTATCGGCGCGCTCGGCGCGCTCTATCTCGCGGGTATGTCGAAGTATGTCAAGCGCACACTCTGGGCCAGTCTGGCTGGACTCTTGATCGGTGGCGGGCTGGGCATGATGCGAGGCGATGTGGTGACCTTGCTGGTGTCGGCCACGCTGGGCGCAGTCTTCATCGGCACTGCTGTACCGTGGGTCTGGGATCTGCTGACGCAAAAGAAACTGCTGCGCAACATCAAGGAATCCACCTTCCTGACTGCCAAGACCACCGCCATGGTGTGCTGGCTGTTTGTTGGTTCTGCCTTGTTCTCGGCCGTGTTTGCACTGCACGGAGGTCAGCAGCTGATCGAGCAATGGGTGCTGGGCATGAACCTCACACCGATACAGTTCATGATCGTGGCGCAGGCGATTATTTTCCTGCTGGGTTGGCCGCTGGAGTGGACCGAGATCATCGTTATCTTCGTGCCGATCTTCATTCCGCTGCTGGCGCACTTCAATGTCGATCCGGTTTTGTTCGGCGCCATGGTGGCGGTCAATCTGCAGGCGGCTTTCCTGTCGCCACCGGTGGCCATGTCGGCCTTCTATCTGAAGGGGGTGTCACCGCCGCATGTCACCTTGAACCAGATTTTTGCCGGCATGATGCCGTATATGTTCATCGTCATTCTTTGTCTGGTCATCATGTATCTGTGGCCCGGCATGACCTTGTGGTTGCCACAGTTCCTGTACGGTAAATAAGCATGAAAAAAACCACCTTCTCAACCGCGCAGGATTGCGAAGCCGCGTTCTATGAGGCCTTGGAGGCTTGCGATCTTGAGGCCATGATGGAAGTCTGGGGCGAGGACGAGGAGGTGGTTTGCATTCATCCCGGTGGTCCGCGCTTGGTGGGCTACGAACTGGTGCGTGATTCCTGGGTACAGATCTTCGCTTCGGGGCAACGGTTGCGTTTTCATCTGACCGATCAGTCGCGTATCACCACCATGATGCTATCGATACACAGCATGCATGAGAACCTCATGCTGCAAGGGGATGAACGTACCCGTCACACGGTGGCTTGCACCAATGTCTTTGTGCGCGGTGCCAGCGGCTGGCGCATGGTGGTGCATCACGCCTCGCAATTGCCCGAGGCACCACGTTCGGTGCAGTCCGAGCCCGAGCCGCCCAAGGTGATTCACTGAGTCTGTTTTATCAGGCCCCGGTCTGGTTGCCGGGTGCGCATGCGCAGACCATCTATCCGGCGCTGGCTGCGCGCTGGATGTGGAATGCACGTCGATCAGCCGGGAGCGCTGGTGCGACGCCGTTTCCGCCGATGGCCTATCAGCGCATGCGCTGGGATACACCGGATGCGGATTTCATCGATATCGATTGGATCGGATCGCTTCCAGCGTCGATCGTCGGCCAGAGCAAGTGCGTCAGTCTCGGCGCACTTGTAAGCGAGGAGCGCGTGTCATCACCGATCGTGGTGATGTTTCATGGCCTCGAGGGATCGTCGCGCAGTCACTATGCGCGCGCCATGGCAGCAGAACTGCTTGCGCTGGGTTGGGGCGGTGCGATCGTGCATTTTCGTGGCTGTTCCGGCGAACCCAATCGACTGGCGCGGGCCTATCACTCCGGTGATTCGGCCGAGATCGACTGGGTGTTGCGACGCCTGAAAGCGCTGGCCGGTACACGTGCGCTATTTGCGGTGGGGGTATCTCTGGGTGGAAATGCGTTGCTCAAGTGGTTGGGCGAACAGGGGTCTTCAGCGGGTTCGTTGCTGCGCGCGGCAGTGGCGATATCGGCGCCAGTCGATCTGGCGGCAGCCGGTGACGGGCTGGCACGCGGATTCAATCGGGTTTACACCCGCATGTTTCTCAACAGTCTGAAAGCCCGCAGTCTGGAAAAGTGGCAACGCTATCCCATGGCGTTTGATCGCGCCCGCATGCTGGGCGCACGCAATCTGCGCCAGTTCGATGATGTGGTGACAGCCGCCTTGCATGGTTTTGATGGCGTGGATGATTACTATCGTCGCGCCAGTGCCAAGCCCTGGCTGCGTCACATCCGACTTCCGACTTTGATGATCTCGGCCCGTAACGATCCTTTCGTGCCGTCCTGGTCCTTGCCGCAGGCCGATGCCCTGCCCTCCAGCGTCACTGCGGAATTTCCTGCCGAGGGTGGCCATGTCGGATTTGTCAGTGGCAGCTTTCCAGGGCACTTGCAATGGTTGCCAACGCGGGTGCTGGAATTTTTTCAGCGGCAGGTTTGATCCCGGACAGTTGGCTTACAACCACTGGCTTGCTAGCGCTGGCTTGCTAACACTCGATTGCTACAGCTTCATTGCTACAACTTCATTGCCAGGTCACAGCCGCACACGCTGCAAAGCTTGTCATAGCGGCCTTGTTACAATCGAAGCATCATTCACCGTTCACTGCGCAGGTTGCCATGTCTCTGATTTCACCGGAAATTTTCAAGGCCTACGATATTCGCGGCATCGTTGGCAAGACCCTGACCGAGGCGACGGTCGAGGCCATCGGACGTGCGCTGGGCACGATGGCACTGTCGCAGGGCCATAAGACCTTCGCCATTGGTCG
>CAIPUP010000144.1 GCA_903868285.1 uncultured beta proteobacterium | reverse complement strand
TCTACTTCTAAATCCAGTTATCCTCAGGGGGGATTACCCCAAAACTACCTCCCCATTTTCAACCTCGTCTGCACTTGCACTTACATCTGTGCAAATTGATTGTTAACAGGTCCTTGACAAGGCCCTGATATTGGAGTAAAAATAAAAAAAAGAGGCATCACGTGTTGCCGGCGTACAGACGAATTAAATAAAAAAATACGTAACGAGGAGGTTTGTCAATGAGAAATTCTTCTATATTGGTAATTATAATCACGTTTGCTGCCGCCACGATGGTGTTGACCGCTCCGTTTGCGCCTGCCCAAGCGCAGGGTGCTTTTCCGACACGTCCTATAGATTTGATTATTCCCTATGCGCCAGGCGGAGGTAGCGGCATCACCGGCGAGGTGATCAAAAAAATCATCGCCGATGAAAAGCTGTCGCCGCAGCCGATTACGCTCACCTACAAGCCAGGCGCCTCCGGGCAGGTGGGCTGGACCTATCTGGCTACCCGCAAAGCAGACGCGCATAGCATTGCCACGGCCACCGGATCATTCAGTTACGGTTTAGTGCTTAAACAAATGCAGGTGACCCCGAAAGATTTCACGCCCATCGCGCTGATGCTGGTGGATACCCAATTGATGGTGGCGTCTCCGCAATCTGGCTTCAAGACCATGAAGGATGTGATTGCTGCTTCCATGAAGACCCCCAATTCGGTGAAGGTCGGCGGCACCGGTGCCGCAGGCTCGGATGCCAATCTGGCGGCGATGATCAGCTCGGCAGTGAAAATCAAGCTGAACTATATTCCGTTCAAGAGCGGCGGCGAAGTCAATGCCGCGATTCTGGGCGGTCATGTGGATTTAGCGCTAGGCAATCCCAATGAGCTCGCCGGCTATGTCGAGTCCGGGAAGCTCGTGCCCCTCGCTGTGTTTACCGAAGATCGCGTAGCAGGTCTGAAAAACGTGCCGACGATGAAGGAGGTCGGCTATAACGTCGTCTCTCAATCGGCGCGCGGAGTTGTGGCGCCGTCTGGCATTGCCAAGCACGAAGAACAGTTCCTCATCGAAATGATGCGAAAGGTCACGTTCTCCAAAGGCTGGGCGGAATATGCCGACAAGAACATGATGACAGTGAGGTTTCTAGGCGGTGCTGATTACGCAAAGTATCTTGAGGACGAACGCGCCAGACTCACGGTGACCTTGCAATCCATTGGCAAGCTCTAAATACGCTCAGGGGAGTCATTGCAACGCAGCTCCCCTTTTCTGTAAGACTTTTGGGAGGGGAAATGAATAAGGCTGAAACAGGCGCGGGTTCCGTGTTCGTGGCCATCGGCATATGGATGCTGCTGGACGCCATTAATTTTCCCTACTTAGTAGATGGCGTTCCGGGGCCGGGATTTCTGCCGCTTTGGATAGCCCTGGGAATTATCGTCTCCGGTGTCGTGCTGACAGCAAAAGGTATTTGGCCTCGTTTAGCGATGCCGGATGCCGAAGGCGTCGTATGGCCACAAGCCGCCGGATGGTGGCGTGTGGGGCTCATGCTCGGCGCCATGGCGGCTTCATTAGTGGTGCTGGAAAAGCTCGGTTTCATGGTGACCACCACCCTGTTCATGGCGTCCGTGGTTTTTGGGTTGGGCTTTCGTTCGCGGTGGGTGCTTGCAACCGTGCCGCTGGGGTCGGCGGTTGCGCTGTACGTGATATTCGCGGTGTGGCTGCGCGTGCCGCTACCCAAGGGCATGCTGGCTTTTTTCGGTTAATGGACGGAGACTTTCATGGACTTGATCAGTAACCTCAGCATCGGATTTTCCGTCGCATTCACGCCGATTAACCTGTTGGTCGTGATGCTGGGCGTGATCGTCGGCACCGTCATTGGCGCATTGCCCGGGATCGGCCCGGTAGCAGGGCTTTCCATCCTGATTCCGCTCGCCTTTGGCATGGACCCGACATCAGCCATGATCCTGATGTGTGGTGTTTACTACGGCTGCATGTATGGTGGAACCATCACCTCGGTATTGATGAACGTTCCGGGAGAGTCTTCCTCAATCATGACTTATCTGGACGGCTACGCGATGGCGCAGAAGGGCCGCGCCGGTCCGGCGCTGACCATTGCCGCGATCGGATCCTTCGTCGCGGGAACGTTCAGCGTCGTTATGTTAACGGTGCTGGCGCCGCCGATTGCCGACGCCGCGCTCCAATTTGGACCGCCGGAATATTTTGCTTTAATGCTGCTCGGACTCTCGGCGATCAGCGGGCTGACCGGAAAATCACGGGCCAAAGGCTATGCCATGGGATTTGTTGGACTGGCCCTGGCTATGGTCGGTTTAGACCCGATTGGCGGCACCCCGCGGTATTCATACGGCCATCTTGAGTTGCTTGATGGAATTGGCTTTTTGCCGGTCGCTGTTGGCTTGTTTGGTCTTTGCGCTGTGCTAGTGATGGTCGATCAGCTCGTAGATATTAAGGTGATGAAGACCACGCTGCGCGAAATGTTGATCACCAAACAGGACATTAAAGACAGCGCCATGCCCATCGCGCGCGGCAGCTTCATTGGGTTCTTGGTCGGCGTGCTGCCTGGTGCAGGCGCCACCATCGCTACTTTTCTCGCCTATGCAGCGGAGAAGCGTATCTCCAAGACACCTGAGTTGTTCGGCACCGGGATAGTCGCAGGCGTCGCTTCCCCCGAGGCGGCCAACAACGCGTCCACAGGCGGCGCTATGATCCCTTTACTGACGCTCGGCATTCCGGGTTCAGGTAGCACGGCGGTGATGCTCGGAGTTCTCACGCTGTTTAATTTGCAGCCGGGACCGCTGCTGTTCAGTAAAAACCCGGACTTCGTATGGGGTCTCATCGCCTCGATGTACATCGGCAATGTAATGCTGCTCGTGCTCAATATTGCATTTGTGCCCGCCTTCGTAGCGGTGCTGCGGGTTCCATACCGAATTTTGGCTCCGCTGATCGCCATCTTCTGCGTGGTGGGTGTTTATAGCGTGAATTACAGTGTGTTTGATCTGTGGATAATGCTGGTGTTCGGTGTGATTGGATATCTGATGACCAAAATGGACTATCCGCTGGCGCCGCTGGTACTGGCGCTGGTGCTAGGCGGGCAAATGGAGGTATCGCTGCGGCAATCCCTCAAGATGTCGGAGGGTGACATCTCCACCTTTTTTACGAGACCCATTTCCGGCGTGATTATGGCAGTGGTGATTGTCATCGTCCTTTGGCCCATCATGAAACGGTTCCTGATCAAGCCGGTGGTAAAGCGGTTGAATGTGTGAAATGGGCGCGCTATCGATGACACGGGTATAGTTGCGGCCGCTACGGAAGACTTATGGACGGAAAATGATGATGCACTTCAATATCCACCGACTTCCTGATTCTGCAATACCTGAAGCCAGAGGGCGTTTTACCTGCGTGTGCTGGTCACCTCAGCGCTGGCAGCGCCGCCAGGGGCTGGTCGACAATACCGCCAAGCTCTACAAGCTTGCCTGATAAACCCATGTCTGCGCCCACGCTGCTTCAGGGGGTTAAGGTGCTGACACTGGAGCAGGTGCATGCCTTGCCGTGGGGCACGGCATTCTTAGCCGACATGGGCGCGCAGGTCATCCGCGTCGAGAGCGCGGACCATTTGCAGGATCGCAAGGCAGGGCCGTTCCCCAGCGGCAAGCCGGGCGAAGAATGGTGGAACGAGGGTGGCAACCTCGCCTACTTCGGCACGCGCAATAAGCAAAGTCTTTGCATGGATGTGACGCATCCTGTCGGGAAGGAAATCTTCCTCAAGATGGTCAAGCAGTGCGATATCGTCACTGATAATTTCCGGCCCGGCACCATGCGCCGCTACGGTTTCGATCACGAAAGCCTTGCTGCGATCAACCCGCGCATCATTACCTTAAGCAGCACAGCCTTTGGCCACAGCGGGCCGTGGAGCAAGGCGGGCTCGCGTGCGCGCACGATAGACGCGATGTGCGGCATGTCCGCGCTGACCGGCTACGAAGGCGGCCCGTCGTTGCGTGCCAGCAACAACTACATGGATCACTCCACCGGCAACAATGTGGCGTATGCCTTGTTGCTGGCCTTGTATCGGCGCAACAAAACCGGCAAGGGCGTACGCATTGATCTCACCATGCAGGAGACCGGCGTTTCGTGCATTGGTCCCGCTATCCTCGAGACCCAGCATGGGATCACGCGTCCGCGCCTGGGCTGCGCTCACTTGTGGAAGTCGCCGCACAATGTTTATGCCTGCGCGGGCAAAGATCGCTGGATCGCCATCGCGGTTGCCAGTAATGCCGAATGGACCGCGTTGAAGCAAGCGATGAGCAATCCCGCGTGGGCACAGGACGCACGCTACGACGTGGTGCAAAGCCGCTGGCAACATCGTCACGAACTGGACAAGAAATTGACCGAGTGGACGGCGACGCAAGATGACAAAGCGTTGATGGCGTCACTGCAAGCGCGTGGCATTTGCGCCGGTGCGGTGCTGACAGCGGCGGATTTGGTGAACGATCCTCACCTGAGGCAACGCGGATTCTTACAAGACTACAACCGTGAAGGTTCGGCCACAGTCGGGGTGCGCACCTATGCTGGGCGGCCCTTCCGCGTGCCGGGCGTGGCCATGGCCATCTGGCATACGGCACGAATGGGTGAGCACAACAACGCCGTGTTGCAGCAAGTGGCGGGTCTATCGCCCGGCGAGATCACGGCACTGGCAGAGCAAAACGTCCTCTACACCAGGCCACGCACCGGCGAAAAGGTGCCCTAGCGATAATGACGAATGTGGCCATGGACGGCATTCTTTCTGACATCAAGGTGCTTGAACTGGCGCACGCGCCGTCGGGGGCATTTTGCGCCAAGCTATTGGCCGATCAGGGCGCAGACACCGTGAAGGTGGAGCCGCCCGGCAGCGGCGATCAGGCGCGCCATGAACCGCCATTTATCGGCGGCAAACCGCACCCGGATCGCGGCACGGCGTTTCTCGCGATGAACACCAGCAAACGCGGCGTTACGCTGGATGTGACACAACCTGCTGGACGCGATTTGTTTCTCAAGCTCGTGTCCGCCGCCGACGTGGTAATTGAGAGTTTTAAACCCGGCCAGATGGGTAGCCTGGGTTTAAGCTACGAGGCTTTGAAAGCTGGCAATCCCAATGTGATTTTGCTGTCCATTTCGTACTTTGGGCAGTACGGCCCCTACGCCAACTACGAGGGTGATGACCTCATCGCCCAAGCCATGGGCGGTTATCTCTACGCCGTCACCGGGTCTGCGGACAAGCCGCCGATGGGTACGGCGTTGCAACAGATGGAGCAGACCGCCGGTCGCAACGGCGTAATCGCCATCATGGCTGCGCTGCTGCAACGCGAGCAAAGCGGCGCGGGTTGCCACATCGACGTATCCGTGATGGAAGCCGCCATAGCCACGCCGTCGGGCCTGATACACCCCTACAGCTTCACCGGACGCAATCCGCGGCGCGGCAGCGGCGATGCCAATGTGATGGATGGGATGCATTTGCCCACCCGTGACGGCGAAGTCACGTTGACCACCGCAGGCACCGGCGGGCGGTCAATGGAAGTGTGGTCGGAGTTCATTGGCGAACTGCGCTTGCTTGACCCTAAGTTCGCTACGCGTTTGTCGCGTCAGGAAAATTGGGAAGAATTGCGTGATCTAGTCGCGCCCAAACTGAAAGAATGGAACAACCTTGATCTGATGCGCGAAACCATGGCACGCGGCCTGGTGATCGGCTTAGTGCAAAGTCCGCAACAAGTGCTTGATTCGCCGCACCTGGCGGAGCGTGGTTTCTTTGTCGAACTTGAACACGCCGAGGCGGGCACGTTGAAATATCCAGGGCCGGGTTTCTTTTTCGATGGCGTCAATCCTATGCAGGCGAGCCGCGCCGCGCCGCGCCTGGGCGAGCATAATGCCGAGATCTACAGCGGCCAGCTTGGCCTGTCGAATGATGAATTGAGTCGGCTGTACGCGGCCTACGTGATTTAGCCACATCAAGCAACTGAAAAAACCGTTTAAACAAACCCAGGGAGTAACCGAATGCCAAAACTGATCCCGGTAGCCGACGAATTAAGCAAACCATTCTGGGATGCCGTCAACGCCAAACGTCTAGTGTTGCAGCGCTGCACAGGTTGTAGCAAGTTGCAATATCCGCCTCAAAAAACCTGCCAGGTGTGCGGCAATGCCGCGCTCGAATGGAAGGAGGTCAGTGGCAAGGGCCACATCGCCACCTATATTGTGATTGAGGATGGCCGGCTCAATCGCCGCATGCCCGACCAGCCCTACAACCTGGCGTTGATCACTCTGGATGAAGACCCGACGGTTAATTTTTACTCCAACCTGCCCGGCACGCCGCCGTACAAGGTGCCGGTGGGCGCTGCGGTTGAAGTCACCTTTGAGGATGTGGCGCCGGGTCAGTTGATCCACGAATGGTGTGTGGTTAACTAAATTGATTTCCGTGAAATGCGACTCAACAAAACTAAGCAAATAAGCGAGGATAAAAATGGCGGCTGCTAACGATTATAAATGGCGCAGAGATAAAGACGGTCAGGGTGTGTGGGAGCATCGCGGTAAAGTCGCGATCGCCGGGCTGGGGCACTCACCGGTGGACCGGCGCTGGGATGGCGTATCGATGGATCAAACGCTGGGCGCTTATTGCATCCTCGCCTGTCAAAAGGCGATGGATGAAGCCGGCATCACTGCAGATCAGGTAGACGGCATTATCTGCTGCGACAGCCATATCGCCGGCCCCAGCGGCGGCTCCGCGTCGAAGTGGGCGCCACGGCCGTATTTTGACTCGCCTTACGATTCCGAGTTGGGCCTCACCTTGGTGAACGCGGAATGGCTGATTAAGACGATGGGTTTGAAGAACGTCAAGTTCGCTCCCACCAAACTGCCCACCATCGGCGAAATGGTCGGCATGGCGGCGCAAGCCGTAGGTGACGGTATGTGCACCAACTGCCTGATGATTTATCCCTGCGGCAATCTTGAAGGGCGCTATCGCCGGGGCGGCGAAAACGCCGACGACTATGCGCGCGGCCCGCGGCAGTGGACGGTGCCGTGGGGCAATCACGGTGGCAACGATTTTATCAACACCTTTCCGTTCAATCAGTATTGCCTGAAATACGGCGGCCATCACGACGATCTAGCGCCATTTGTGATCAACCAGCACAAGAACGGCATGCTCACACCGTGGGGCTTCAACTACAACCACGACATCGAGCCGATTACCGTGGAAGACTACGTGAAATCGCGTTACATCCTGAATCCGCTACGGATCTGGGATTGCGACCGTCCGGTGCAGGCATCTACGGCGTATCTGTTCACCACCGCGGATCGCGCGAAAGACATGCGCCAGAAGCCGGTTTACGTGCTCAACCATTCGCAGCACAATTTCAAGCAGCCCAGCACACAGGCCGACCTAGATACCATCGAAAAGTGGACCGACCACGCGGCCAAGCGTATGTACGAAGGCGCGGGGTTGGGCCCGAAAGACGTCGATCTCTTCAACCCGTATGACGGCTACTCAGTGATGACGCAATTTTATCTCGAGGCGTTCCAGTGGCACGGCGTGAAGCGTGGTGACGCGCTTCAGTTCTACGCCGGCGATATCAGCGTCAAGGGGCCACATCCTTTCAGCTCCAGCGGCGGCAACCTGGGCAATGGGCGCACACGCAGCGCGATGTACACCGACAGCATCGAGCAGCTACGCGGCACTGCGGGCGCGCGGCAGGTCACGGTGCGCGCCGAAACCGCGCTCGCAGCGTTTACCACGCCGCCGAGTGGCGGTTGGCTCATGCTCGGCAAGCATCCTAACTAACCGCAAGATAAGGATTAGCCCGTGTGCGCGATTTAGCATTTTCGATCCACAAGGTAAGTTGCTCTCACGCTGGGGCACGGCAGATTGTGCTGCTCCCGGCAGCTTTGCCACGCCGCATGGACTGGCGCTGGACTCCAAAAACGATCTTATGTAAGTGAAGTGACCTGGACTTTCGGGGTAAGTCGTGGGCGCGCGCCAGTGGATTGTCATACGTTCCAGAAGTTTGCCCTACAGATTGATTAAGATTACTATATGAAATCTTGTGACAGCAGGGATCTTTGTAAATCCTCAAAGCAGTCAATGAGAAAGGCGTTGATCCTCAGTTTTTTGCCGCTTGTATATTTGATAGGTATCATCAAAGTAATGGATGTGATTAGGCTTCGTATTTTATTGCCTAATAATAATTTTGAATATTTTCTTATCAAGTTTGGAGTGCCGGATCAGGTGCGAAAAGAAGGTGCTGTCAAAACTTTTGGAGGACTGATCCAGCTGTAATGAGGCGAATTGTAACGCGTTTATATTTCTCAAACAACTATCATGATTAGAATGATGTCACTAAGGATGAAATTGGTGATCTAGAGGTTAATTCGCTATTGGTAGCACAAGGTATTTATGGCAGTGGTATGGAGATTTCACAATTTGCATAGTTATTAAAAAATAATCTATTACGTTGGTAAAAAATTATCAGAGACGGCAATATTAAAGCTGAATAAATAAAAATATAGTTTTTGGGGGAGGGGTAATGGAGATTAGTGCTTTGCGGTATCGACTGATACAATTGATTATTTTTCTATGGTTTCTCATTAGCATTACCTTGCCAATGCAGAGTTTAGCACAATCAAATATTGAATATCCAACCAAGCCTATTCGATTATTGACTGCAACAGCTGTAGGCGGTGGAGTAGATGCTACATCGCGGGCAATTGCGAACAAGCTGACATTGGCTTGGGGGCAGCAGGTGGTTGTAGATAATCGTGCGGGCGCCTCTGGCGCTATTGCTTATGAGCATATGTCTAAGGCCACCCCCGATGGTTATACGCTTATGATCATTACTGCTACCCACACAATTAATTCATTAGCGATGCCAAATTGGCCATACGATATTACACGAATGATGGCGCCTTTATCGCAACTCACCTCTTTATTTTATGTGATTTACCATCATCCATCCGTGCCAGTGAGCTCTTTTAAAGAGTTGCTTGCTTATGCGCGAGCAAACCCAGGTAAGTTGCATTATGGCACTGGTGGCAGGGCCAGTGTCTCCCACCTTGGTTGGGAGATCATAGCTCATATGGCGGGTGTAAAATTAGCACATGTAGCATATAAAGGGGCTGCTCCCGCAATCAGTGCGACTGTTGCTGGAGAGATGCAAATTGGTTTTGCTACCTTGATTAGTTTACGCCCGCATATTGTTTCAGGCCGTGCTCGTCTCGTAGCAATTACCGCTAAGCACCGTGCACCAACCTTACCTGACATTCCAACTGTGGCTGAGTCGGGCTTGCCAGGTTATGAAGTCGATCAGTGGTATGGAGTTGTAACTAACGCTAAAGTGCCTACAGCAATTGTACAGAAATTAAGTGCTGGAATTATTGATGCGATTAAATCACCCGATGTCATTCAGCGATTAGCAGCAGACGGCTCAACTGCTGTTGGATCGAGCCCATTACAATTTTCCGCACACATAAAATCAGAGATATTAAAGTGGGGAAAAGTCTTGGAAGATACTAGTTTGAAATTGAGTGGATCTAAAATTTAGTAGGTATGAGTGCTTAAAGTTTTCCCCGCGTAGCCTGGGATAGTCAGAAAGGACCCTAAATCAAACCATCTCCACCGCAGCCTTTAACTGGCTTGGACTACTGTAGAGATAGGCAGCGGTAGTGGTTATGCTGCGATGACCAGCCAAACTCTTTAGGATGTGTATCGCAGTGCCTTTGTTGGCTAGGGATGTTAAAAATGT
>CAIPUP010000143.1 GCA_903868285.1 uncultured beta proteobacterium | reverse complement strand
GGCCGAGGGGGTGGAATACCTGCGCCGCGGGGTGGTGCATCGGGCCTATGCCCGGCGCGAAGTGCTGCTCAGCGGTGGCGTGATCAACAGCCCGCAACTGCTGATGCTCTCGGGCATCGGTGATCCGCAGGCGCTGCAAGCCCACAACATCACGCCGCGCCATGCCCTGCCGGGCGTGGGTCGCAATCTGCAAGACCATGTCTCGACCATCGTCATGTATCGGCGTCGCGACACCAGTCCGTTCTTTCGCAACATGCGCGCCGATCGCATCGTGCGTTCGCTGATGCAGGCCTATCTGTTCGGCAGCGGCTTTGCCAGCGATATTCCCGGCGGCATCATGGCCTTCCTGCACAGCCAGCGTGAGGATGCCAACAATCCGGACATCTGCCCCGACATGCAGATGATTCTCACCAATGCGCCGCTGCCGGCCTGGCCGTATTTCCCCGTGCTGCGCCAACCCTTCAACGATGGCTTCTCCTGCCGCACCGTGCTGCTGCACCCGAAGAGCCGCGGGCATTTGGCACTGCGCTCGGACGATGCCCTGGCCGCGCCGCGCATCCATCAGAACTTTCTTGGCCATGCGGATGACTGGGCCATCAGCCGCACCGCCTTGCGCCGCACGCGCGAGCTGGCGCAGCAAGCGGCACTGGTTCCGCATGTTGCTGGCGAGGTCTTGCCCGGACCACAGGCGCAAAGCGATGCCGAGCTGGATGCCTTCATTCGCCGCAGCGCCATCACCGTGCATCACCCGGCCGGCACCTGCCGCATGGGTCCGGCCAGCGACGCCATGGCGGTCACCGACAGCGTCGGGCGGGTGCATGGACTGCAACATCTGCGCGTGATCGATGCCTCGCTGATGCCCGATCTGCCCTCGGGCAACATCAATGCGCCGACCATCATGATGGCCGAGAAGATCGCCGATCACCTGCGCGGGCGGGCGGCGCTGGCAGCGCATTGAAGTTCAGCCTGGCCGGACTACGCCGGCATCCCGTGTTGTTGTGTGTGCCAGCACAGCCGGCGCTGCATGCGGCACTGGCTGAACAACTGGAACGTTTCTTTGCGCTGCAATTCCTGCCCCCCCTGTCGGCACAGCAACGCCCGCAACTGCTGGCACTGCTGCATGACAAGGCCGGGTTGATCGCACCCGCCATCCCCGGTGGCGTCGATGCCGCCTTGCTGGCGCAGGCGCCGCATCTGCGCGCCATCTGCAAAAGCGTGGCGGCCTATGCGGACATCGACCTGGCTGCCTGCACCGCCGCCGAGGTGATGGTGACGAATAGTCCATCCGTCGTTTCGACTAGCGGCCCGGACAGTGGTCGGGTCAACGATTGGGTCAGCGGTCGAGTCAGCGGTCCGGACGCTGGTTCAAGCACAGGCGAGGAATCCGAAGCCGCGCTCTGGCACCGGCACCGGGTCGCAGGCGAGAACCTGCTGGCGGCCTTCGGCTTCGGCCGGCTGATCAGCCATCCGCGCAATTTGCTCAATCAGGAGCTGCGTTGTACTTTGGGCTGTTGTGCTTAGAATTTCTTAAGCTATTGATTTTAAAAGAATTTTTTTGTTTCAGAATCTGAGACAATCACGGCCATCAGAAGCCCCATATCAGGGCTGATCGGCCCCTTTTAGGCACTAACATGTTAGGTCTTGTGCCGCTATTGCCGAAGTTCTTTGCCCTGTGACATGTCACATGACGTTCATTGACTTTCCCCAACGCAGGGCTGATAATCCCCGAAATGGGGAACATCTCTGTCTCGGACACGGCAAACGACTCCGCCAATGTCGCGTATGTCACGCAAAGGCCTGCTGCAACGCGCCCTGCGGCGGCAAACACCTCGATCGCCGACGCCCTGTTCTCGGGGGTGCAGCAACGCGTGATCGGGTTGCTGTTCGGTGAGCCAGAGCGCAGCTTCTATTCGAACGAAATCGTCAGACGGGTGGCCTCCGGGCGTGGCGCGCTGCAACGCGAGCTGGAACGCCTGACTCAGGCCGGGCTGGTCAACGTCAACCTGTCGGGCCGGCAAAAGTATTTCCAGGCCAATCCGAACTCTCCGATTTTTGACGAGATCTGCGCCATCGTACGCAAGACGTTCGGTCTGGCCTTGGTTCTAAAGCAGGCACTGTCATCAGTTCCGGGCTCGGTTTACTGGGCCTTCATCTACGGTTCGGTGGCCAAGGGTAGCGATACCGCCGGCAGCGATATCGATCTGATGGTCGTGGCCGACGGGCTGTCCTACAGTGTGCTGTTCGAACGCCTCGCGCCGGTGGAACAACAGTTGGGTCGCAAGATCAACCCCACCCTGTACACCGCCGCCGAGTTTCAGACCCGCCGCCTTCGCGACAACCATTTCCTGAAACGCGTACTGGAGCAAACCCCGATCGAACTGCGAGGAACGCTGCATGACATCCCCCAACGCAACAACGGAACGCCTGCTGAACCTGGAAAAGATCCGGCAGATCAAATCTGAACCACCCGACCAGGGCGAGTTCGAGCGCTATCTGCAACAGGCGCAGAACAAACTGCGTGACGCCTCCAACCAAAGCCTGTCGGCCGACAGCCGCTTCATTCTTGCCTACGATGCCGCGTTCGCCCTGGCCTTCGCCGCCCTGCGCTGGCACGGCTTTCGGCCAGACAACGTCCGGCAAACCGTCTTTGCTGTGCTGGACAGCACAACGAGCCTGCCCAAAGCCAAAGCACGCTTTTTGACCGACTGCCATGGCAAACGCAATGTCGCCCTGTACGAAGGTGCCGAAGAAGCGCCGGAATCGCTCATCGCCGAACTGATTGCCGTGACACACGAACTGCAGAGCGCGGTACTCACGCTGGGACCGGTAGTTAGACCCTGAGCCCAGCTCAGGCCTGCAGTATTGCCAACAAGGCCTCGCCGTAGCGTTCGCGTTTTTTCTCGCCGATGCCGCTGATGCCTGCCAGTGCCTGCAAGCTGTCGGGCTTTTGCACTGCCAGCGTGGCCAGGGTGCTGTCATGAAAAATCACGAATGCCGGCACGCCCTGGGTGCGCGCCTGCTCGGCCCGCCACACCTTCAACCGCGCCAGCAGCACCGCCTCGGCGGCATTGCTGATGATGCCGCCGCCTGTGGGCTCGAAGCCTTGAGCGGCTTTGTTGCGACGATCGCGCTTGCCCGGTTGTTGCGCCAGCGCACTGCGCATCAACACTGTGGCCTCGCCCTTGAGCACAGCGCGACTGGTATCGGCCAGTCGCAATGCGCCAAAGGCTTCATGGTCGGGCCAGACATAGCCCATCGCCACCAGCTGCCGAAAAACATTGCGCCAGCCGCCTTCATCCAGGTCGTTGCCGATGCCAAACACACTCAGCTGTTCGTGCTGCCATTGCTTCACACGCTCGGTGGCACGGCCGCGCAACACATCCATCAAATGCGTGACACCAAAACGCTGGCCGGTGCGATAGATGCAAGACAGCGCCTTTTGTGCCAGCTGCGTGGCATCGAAGGTTTGCGGCGGTTCGAGGCAGGTATCGCAGTTGCCACAGGGCGCGCTGGCCTCGCCAAAGTAATCCAGCAAGCGCACACGCCGGCAGGCGGCGGTTTCGCACAGGCCCAGCAGCGCATCCAGCCGGGTGGCCGAAGCGCGACGATAGGCTTCATCGCCTTCGGACTCATCGATCATGCGACGCTGCTGCACCACATCGGCCAGGCCATAGGCCATCCAGGCATCGGCGGCTTCGCCATCACGCCCGGCGCGACCGGTCTCCTGGTAATAGGCCTCGATGCTCTTGGGCAAATCCAGATGCGCCACGAAGCGCACATCGGGCTTGTCGATGCCCATGCCAAAAGCAATGGTGGCGACGATGACCACGCCCTCTTCGCGCTGAAAGCGCGCCTGATGCGAAGCCCGCTCCTGCGCATCCATGCCGGCGTGGTACGGCAACGCATGAATGCCTTCGCTCACCAGCCAGGCCGCGGTTTCATCCACCTTGCGCCGCGACAGGCAATACACGATGCCGGCGTCGTCCGGGTGTTCGTCCTTGATAAAGCGCAGCAACTGCTTGCGCGCATCCTGCTTGTCGACAATCGTGTAACGAATGTTCGGCCGGTCAAAACTGGAGACGAACACCCGCGCATTTTGCAACGCCAGACGCTGCATGATTTCTTCGCGCGTCTGCGGATCGGCGGTGGCGGTGAGCGCGATACGCGGCACATCCGGAAAGCGTTCATGCAGCACCGACAGCTGCAGATACTCGGGACGGAAATCATGTCCCCACTGCGACACGCAATGCGCCTCATCCACCGCAAACAAGGCAATGCGCGCAGCGCCCTCGACCACCGGCTCGCCACGCAGATCGATCGGTGGCGCAATCAGGCCTTCGAGCAGATCGAGCATGCGCGGCATCATCAATCGTTCGGGCGCGACATAAAGCAAATCGAGTTCGCCCTGACGCAAGGCGCGTTCGACCTCGCGCGCCTGCTCGGCGGACAGCGTGGAATTGAGCAAGGCGGCACGCACACCAAGCTGGCGCAGCGCAGCCACCTGATCCTGCATCAGCGCGATCAGCGGTGACACCACCAGCGCCGTGCCGCTGCGCAACAGTGCTGGCAACTGATAGCACAGCGACTTGCCGCCGCCAGTGGGCATCAGCACCAAGGCATCGCCACCGTCTGCGACATGCCCGACGATTTCGGCCTGCGCCCCGCGAAACGCCGGATGCCCGAACACCGTGCGCAGCAAGTCGAGGGCGTTGGGGATGTCAGCGGGGTGATTCATGCGGCCGGAGCTTACCGGTTTGGATGTTGCGGTGCGGCAGCCCGCCGGCATTAAACCGCATTTCTTGCGGTGATTAATTTGACCCTGCGGCGAATACAGCCTATAATCTCCGCATGAAACGCGGTGATAAACGCTATATCTGGCAGCAAGACAATTGGCCACACTGGCGCTACGACCAAGCGCAGCTAGCACCACTACTGGCGCAGGTTCACCGTGCGCAGGGGCAACTGCTGGGTCGCATGATCGATCTAGGCCTGAACTTCCGCGATCAGGCCACACTGCGCGTGCTCACCGACGATGTACTCAAAACTAGTGAAATCGAGGGCGAGATGCTCGATCCCGACTCGGTACGATCGTCCATCGCTCGCCGGCTGGGCGTCGACATTGGCGCGCTGACGCCCGCCGACCGCCATGTGGACGGGGTGGTGGACATGGTGCTCGATGCCACGCAAAAGCACGACGCACCACTGACGGCCGAGCGGCTGTTTGCGTGGCATGCCGCGCTGTTTCCCACCGGATACAGCGGCCTGTCAACAATACGGGTTGGTCAATGGCGCGACGATGCACAAGGCCCGATGCAAGTGGTCTCAGGCCCTTTACATCGGCAAACGGTGCATTACGAAGCACCACCCGCGCTGCAACTGGATGCCGAGATGGCGGATTTCCTGCTGTGGTTCAACCTCGATCAACAGGATGACCCCCTGGTGAAAGCCGGGCTGGCGCACCTGTGGTTTGTCACCATCCATCCGTTTGACGATGGCAATGGCCGCATCGCGCGAGCTGTCGGTGACATGGCGCTATCGCGTGCCGAGCAATCGATACAGCGCTACTACAGCCTCTCGGCACAGATACAGCGTGAACGCAAAACCTATTACGACAGCCTCGAATCCGCGCAAAAAGGCGACCTGGACGTCACCGGCTGGCTGACGTGGTTCCTGCGCTGTCTGCTGAGCGCGGTGCAGGGCACCGAGAAAACGCTGGCGTCCGTGTTGGCAAAGGCCCGCTTCTGGCAACACTGGGCAGGCACACCGCTGAATGCGCGGCAGATCAAGCTGCTGAACAAATTGCTGGATGACTTAGAGGGCAAACTCACCAGCAGCAAATGGGCGACGATTGCCAAATGCTCGCAGGACACCGCGTTGCGTGACATCAGCGAGTTGGTGGAGCGCGGCGTGCTGAAAAGATCGGGGGCTAGCGGGCGAAGTACTAGTTATGAATTGGGGCTGGTGGAGTGAGGAAAATTTGAAAAACCAACAGCTAGTACTTGGAAATTTCAGAACTCAGATTGCTATGCATGGATGCGCCATACAAGTCTGGAAACAGTGACAAGTAATTGATGTTCATTCGGTTCAGGTTTTGCAAACAACTGGTCCTATCTTTGTTGGGTATGCGAATTTTGATGAGCACATGCGCGCCAATATTTGGATTCAGATGATCCTGGATCCAATCCCTCAGCGACTTGTTGAAGGTAAATCGTGTGAACAAACCGCTTTGATTTACTAACCTCTGATTTTCATCAGACAACGGCTGAACGAATTGGATAGCTGGCTCCACCTCTCTCTGCAAAAGCGACGGCAATCCGTTCAAATTTGCGCCTGAGGCACGTAGCTCTTTAAATCTTTCCGCATTCTTTTTCGTTTGTTCTTTAGCGACACGTCCAGCATGATCCTCGACAATTGATCGATGCAGGGCATAAATAACCCGATGATCTGTCTGAATACTGCCTGTCTTTATGTATGCAAAGAATGCGGCAATAAACGGCGAGGCCGTCCAATCAAGTAACGGCGTCGCTAGGCCATGATGTTGTCCCAGAGCCCACCAATCGTTTTCCTTATCGAGGACTTGTGGATTAATTCCTCGCCGCCCTCTCGTTGCCAATTGGAATCGCTTTAAGTGCGCTTCAATGAACCTCTTTGGAGAGCGAGGTTTCCGCTTTTTGACTAATCGATCAAGCGTTGACTCAAGTTCCCAATCATCACAACGTTGTCCGCGCCAAATGTAAGAGTTGCAGTCCACCATTTCTTGATTAATGAAATCATCAAAGTATTTCCAGGATGAAATCCTCACTTCGCTAAGACCAGTACCGATATTTTTCTTTACCCAACGCGTTGTACGTGACATATCGTTCTTAATTTAGAGTTTAAAAATCCTAGACACATCATCACCAGCACCAGACCAGCCGACCTGAGACCAAAACAGAACAGCCGCCGCAGGGTACAAATCCTACAAACCATTGTCAATTTTTGACTCAACCCTCTGAAAAATTTGATTTATAAAACAAAACCCCGACACCATCGCTGGTGCCGGGGCTTCAATTGGAGCCGCTCGCAGCGGCCCAAAGCCGCATGTCATTTACGCACAAAAATTACTTTTTCTTCTTCGCAAGCTTCTTCCCCGCCGTCTTGCTCTCCTTGGCCAGCTTGCTACCCGGCAGACCCACGGTGCGCACTTCCGAGTTGATGGTCACGTCGTTGCGGCGTTGCTTGGCGATCTCTTCACCGGTCTTGAAGTAATCGCCTTTCACCGCACGCTGCGCCATCTTGTCGAAGTCCTCCGACCACTCGCCCAGCGAATAGCCGTACCAGGGCGCCTGCGGCTTGAGTGTCGGCAGGCCGAGTTCT
>CAIPUP010000142.1 GCA_903868285.1 uncultured beta proteobacterium | reverse complement strand
GTTGCTCCGGTAAATCCTGCAGGGCGTGCACCAGCGCCGGTTCAACCATCGCCTCAATCTGGGACTCGCCGTAGGCATCACCGTAGGAATCGGTCGCCGTTCTGCGCGGCGTGAACGACTGTCCCATCAGCGCGTCGCCATCGGGCTGCGGCATGGACTTCGCTGACTGCTTGCGAAACTTCCATTCCTGCCACTTGTTGTAGCCCAGCACCAGCACGATGACAGCGGCACCGATGCCCAGCAAACCGAGCTGGAGTTCGCTCACGCTGCGATCTCCTCGCTCAGTCGCAGTGCCTCCCCAAGATCCACTGCCACCACGCGCGACACGCCTTGCTCCTGCATGGTCACACCGATCAGCTGCGAGGCCATCTCCATGGTGATCTTGTTGTGCGAGATGTACAGGAACTGCGTCTGACGCGACATCTTGCGCACCAGCTCGCAGAAGCGCTCGGTATTCGAATCATCCAGCGGTGCATCCACCTCATCCAGCAGACAGAACGGTGCCGGGTTGAGCTGGAAGAAGGAGAACACCAAGGAGATGGCTGTGAGCGCCTTTTCGCCACCGGACAGCAGATGAATCGAGGAGTTCTTCTTGCCGGGCGGCCGGGCAATCACCTGCACGCCGCAATCCAGAATCTCTTCACCGGTCATGACCAGCTTGGCCTCGCCACCGCCGAACAACATCGGGAACAGCGTATTGAAATGTCCGTTCACGGTGTCGAAGGTGGCCTGCATCATGTCGCGCGTTTCGCGATCAATCTTGCGAATGGCGTTGTCCAGCGTCTCCAGCGCCTGCGCCAGATCACCGGCCTGCGAATCGAGGAAGGCCTTGCGCTCGGTGCTGGTGGCCAGCTCTTCCACCGCCGCCATATTGATGGCGCCCAGATCGTTCATGGCATTGGTCAGGCGGTTGATATCGGCCTGCAACGGTGCCGGACGCTGCCCCTCGCGCAATTGCTCGCCCAGCCAGGCCTCATCCACCTTGGCCTCGACCAGCTGCATGGCGTATTGCTCGAAATTCAGTCGTGCCGCCTGCTCTTTCAGACGCAGATCGGATAGCCGGTCGCGCAGAGGTTGCAGCTTTTGCTCACTACCCAGACGCTGCTCGTCGGCGGCACGCACTTCGCTCGCCAGTTCTTCCTGATGGCTGCGTGCCTGGCTGAGCACTTCTTCCCGCTCCACCCGCAGATCCAGGCCGGCCTGCAATTGTTCACGCATGCCCTCGTCATGCAAGCCATCGCGCTCGATATGCAACTCTTCCAGACGCTGCGCTGCGGCTTCGATCTGCTCGCCCAGCGAATGCACCGAGCGCTCAATCTCCTCGATCTTGGTCTGGCATTCGCGCTCGGCAAATCCGGCCTCGCTCGCCTCGCGCTCGACCTGCGCGGCATGACGACGCTGCGTATCCAGCGCCGATTCAGCTTCGGCATAACTGGCCTGCAGCGTTTGCAGCAAGCTGCGCGCTTCTTCCAGCGCCTGACGCTGCTCCACCAGCTTTTGCTCAAAGGCTGCCTGACGCGCCTGCTCGGCATCGGCCTGCTGACGCAGATCCTGCAGTTCCTGCTGAATTTGATTGCGCCGCGCATGCTGGCGCTCGATGTCCTGCGCCAGACGCAGATGCTGCATCTGCAATTCATGCTGCGCTTGCTTGAGGCTGGTGCCCGTGGCACGCGCCTGCGACAGCGCCTGCTCCGCCGCAGCCAGGTCTTGCTCCAGCGTGGCCTGCATTTCCTGTGCGGCATCGACTTGCTGCTGCAGCGTTTCCAACTGCTGCTGCAGGGTTTCGATTTCACGCTGTCGCGCCAGAATGCCGCTATCGGACACATCCGGCGCATGAAAGCTCACGCCATTGCGCGAGAACTGGTGACCGTCACGATTGATCAGCCATTCACCGGCCGCCAAGGCGCCGGCATCACTGGATGAGGGCGTACCCTCGACGGCATAGCAACCCGCCAGCCAGTCGCCCAGCACCGCACGCACCGCCGCGTCATCACTGCGCACCAGGCTCAACAGCGGACGCCGATTGCCGGCGTTGTGCGGCACTTCGTTCGAGGCGGTGAACACCGTCAGCTTGGCCGGCGGCGGATCGGACAGCAAGGCCTGCAGGGCCTCGGCACCGCTGAGTTCCAGAGCATGGATGCGATCGCGCAGGCGTGATTCCACCGCCGCTTCCCAGCCCGGCTCGACCCGCATGCGCTGCCAAAGGCGTGGATGCTCGCCCAGCGCATGACGCCCGATCCAGCCATCGATCTGGGTATTGCGATCGGCCTGATCCTGCACCCGTTGCAAGGTGCTCAGTTGCGCCTTGCCCCCGGACAGCTCGCGTTCGAGTTGCGCCAGTCGGGCATTGGCTTCATTGCGCTGCGCCAGTAATTGCGCGCGGCTTTGATCCAACTGCGCCAGCGATTCGTCCTGGCGCAGCTGCGCGTCACCCGCTTCGGCCAGGCGCGATTCGAGCTCGTGGAGCGCGTCGGTATCGGGCTCGCCCAGCGCTTGCAACTCCTCGGCCAGACGCGATTCGCGCTGACGGTGCCGATCAAGATTGCTGAGCGCATTCTGCACATGCGCGCTCTCGGTCTGCAGCCCCTGTTCCAGCCGCACCGTCTGGGCACGTGCCTCGGCCAGCGTAGCTTGATGTTCGCGAAAGGCCGCCTCGGCCAGCGGTACCTTGGCGCCCTCGTCGGCCGACATTTCCTGCAGCTCGGCCCGCCGCTCGCTGGCCGCAGCAAGCCGGGTGCGCCACATACCCAGCGCATCTTCCAGCTCGGTCTTTTGCCGCGTGCTCTGCTCGCTTTGCAAGCCCAGCGACGTGAGCTGCGCCTCGATACGGGCGCGCGTCTCGGCCACGAACCGGATTTCCGTCTCCAGCCGCGACACCTCGGCATTGACTTCGTACAGGCTGCCCTGGGCGGCGTTGACCGCATCACTGGCTGCGTATTGCTGGTCACGTGCCTGCTCCAGGCGTGCCTCGGTCTCGCGCAGCAGTGCGGTTTCCTGATCCAGCGACAGCTGGGTCTGGGCGATGTCCTGGGTCTGACGCTCGGCATCGGCCTGCGCTTCGCGCTTGCGGATCAATGCCAGCAGGTTCTGCTTCAGCAGCCGCTCGGCCGACATGTCATTGAAGCGCTGCGCCACCTCGGCCTGCTTTCCGAGTTTTTCGATCTGTGCGCCCAGCTCCTGGCGGATGTCCTCCACCCGCGCCAGGTTCTCGCGCGTATCCGAGAGGCGGTTTTCGGTTTCCTTGCGCCGCTCTTTGTACTTGGAGACGCCTGCGGCCTCTTCTAAAAAGATGCGCATCTCCTCAGGTTTGGCCTCGATGATGCGCGAGATCATGCCCTGCTCGATGATGGCGTAAGCGCGGGGGCCGAGCCCGGTGCCCAGGAAAATGTCGTGAATATCGCGTCGACGTACCTGGGTGTTGTTGATCAGGTAGGAGGAATCGCCCTCACGCGTGAGTACGCGCTTGACCGCGATCTCGGCATATTGCGACCACTGTCCGGCCGCCCGGCCCAGACTGTTGTCAAAAATCAGCTCGACGCTGGCGCGCCCGATGGGCTTACGCATGGACGAGCCATTGAAAATGACGTCCTGCATGGAGTCGCCGCGCAAGGCCGAGGCACGCGACTCGCCCAGCACCCAGCGCACCGCATCAATGATGTTGGATTTGCCGCAGCCGTTCGGGCCGACCACCCCGACCAGCGCGCCGGGCACGTTGATGGTGGTCGGGTCAACGAAGGATTTGAACCCGGAGAGCTTGATCTGAGTGAGTTTCACAATGAAAGATAGCTGGTAAAGACGCTGTTGAGGAACGATTGACGATCAAGTGAACGGGTGTCCGGGGCGCCGTAACCGAAGCCGCCGTAACCGAAGCCGCAGTAACCGAAGCCGCCGTAATCGAAGCAACAGCCAGCCATGGGCAAATCGGGCCGGCGAGGCTACAATTTTCAGAAAATTCGGCAGGCAAATTCGCCGCACCGAAAACGCCGTCGAAGACAGCGAAGGACCGATCGCGGCGATCAGCAGGGGTCAAGCGCCCTATAATAACACTTTGATTTTTGTCGAATTTGTCGCTGCGAGTTTGTTGACGATGCGGCGCAAAGCCTGCGCATCCTTGCGCAATCAGAAACTTTTGTAGTCGATTCAGTTGCTTGCACGCAGCCGGTAATGTGCATTGCAGCCCGCCCCGATCATTTTCGTCACCCCAGGTCGTCCCATGCCCCGTAAACCCAGCCAGCGTCCCGCCAATCCCAACGCCTCCCGTCCCAGTCAGACCCTGGATACCTTCCCCAATCCGGCCAAGCAGCGCGACTTCCTGATTCGCATGCAGATTCCGGAATTCACCTGCCTGTGTCCGCTCACCGGCCAGCCAGACTTCGCCACGCTGCATCTGGACTACATCGCCGATCAGCGTTGCGTCGAGCTCAAGAGCCTGAAGATGTATGTCTGGTCGTTCCGCGAGCGTGGCGCATTCCATGAGGCCGTCACCAACGAAATGCTGGACCACATCGTCGCGGCGATACAGCCGCGCTTTGCCCGCCTCACCGCCAAGTTCAATGTCCGCGGCGGCATCTTCACCGACGTGGTGGCCGAACACCGCAAGCGTGGCTGGAAGCCGCTGCCGGCGGTGATCCTGCCCGAGAGTGGTCGCGCCTCAGCGATCATTCCATAAAGTTGTTTAAAATCAATAGGTTACGTAATTTCTAGCGCTACTCCGCCTGACCGAGGCCCGATGCCAAACGCCACCACCCAAGCCAAGCTCAGCCTGAACCCGGATCTGGCCCGGCTGCAGCCCTATCCGTTCGAGAAGCTGCGCGCGCTGTATCAGGGCGTCGAGCCCAATCCGGCGCTCAAGCCCATCAACCTGTCGATTGGCGAGCCCAAGCACCCGACACCGCAGTTCATCCGCGACGCGCTCACCGCCAGCATGGACGGCCTGGCCATCTATCCGCCAACCCTGGGCAGCGTGGCACTGCGGGAATCCATCGCCAGCTGGATCGCCCAGCGCTACGGCATTCCGGCACCCGATCCGGCGACGCAAATCCTGCCGGTCAATGGTTCGCGTGAGGCGCTGTTCGCCATCACCCAGGTGGTGATCGATCGCAGCCGCCCCGGCGCGCTGGTGATCTCGCCCAATCCGTTCTATCAAATTTACGAGGGCGCGGCGCTGCTGGCCGGGGCCGAGACCTGGTTTCTCAACAGCGGCCCCGGACCGGCCTTCGCGCCGGCCTTCGCGTCGGTGCCCGAGGCAGTCTGGCAGCGTACCCAGCTGCTCTACACCTGCTCGCCGGCCAACCCGTGCGGCCGGGTCATGCCGCTGGCCGAGTGGCAACTGCTGTTCGAGTTATCCGATCGCTACGGCTTTGTCATTGCCTCGGACGAGTGCTATTCGGAAATCCATTTCGACGAAGCGCGTCCGCCGCTGGGCGCACTGCAGGCGGCACGCGCCCTGGGGCGAGACGACTATCGCCGCCTGATCGTGTTCTCCAGCCTGTCCAAGCGCTCGAACTGCCCCGGCATGCGCTCGGGCTTTGTCGCCGGTGACGCGCAACTGATCAAACCCTTTTTGCTCTATCGCACCTATCACGGCAGCGCCATGAGCCTGACGGTTCAGGCGGCCAGCACCGCCGCCTGGCGCGACGAGGCGCATGTGCGCGAGAACCGTCGCCTCTACGCCGAGAAATTCCACACGCTGGTGCCGCGCGTGGCCGGTCCGCTGCAAGTGAGCATGCCCGAAGGCGGTTTCTACTTCTGGGCCCGCACCCCCGGCGATGACGCGCAGTTCGCACGCGAGTTGCTGCGGCAGATGAATGTGGCCTCGCTGCCGGGGAGCTTTCTGGCGCGTGAATCGAATGGCGTCAATCCGGGTGCCGGCTACCTGCGTCTGGCGCTGGTATCCTCGCTCGCCGAATGCAGCGAAGCAGTCGATCGCATCGTTTCCTTTCTCACTACCTACGACCCCAAATCATGAGCGACACACTGCAAAACCTGATCGAAACCGCCTGGGACAACCGGGCCGATATCTCCCCTGCCAAACACGACCCGGCCATCCGCAAGGCGGTCGATGGCGTGATCGCCGAACTGGACGCCGGCAGCCTGCGCGTGGCGCAAAAACTCGCCGGCGAGTGGGTGGTGCATCAATGGATCAAAAAGGCCGTGCTGCTGTCGTTCCGGCTGCAGGACAACGTAGTGATGGAAGAAGGCAGCACGCGCTACTACGACAAGGTGCCGACCAAATTCGCCAGCTACGGTGCCAAGGAATTCGCCGCCGGCGGCTTTCGGGTGGTGCCTCCGGCCGTGGCGCGTCGCGGCAGCTACATCGCCCGCAACGTGGTGATGATGCCCAGCTACGTCAACATCGGCGCCTATGTCGATGAAGGCACCATGGTCGACACCTGGGCCACGGTCGGCTCCTGCGCCCAGATCGGCAAGAACGTGCACCTGTCTGGTGGCGTCGGCATCGGCGGCGTGCTCGAACCGCTGCAGGCCAACCCGACCATCATCGAGGACAACTGTTTCATCGGTGCACGCTCGGAAGTGGTGGAAGGCGTGATCGTGGAAGAAAACTCGGTGCTGTCGATGGGCGTGTTCATCGGCCAGAGCACCAAGATCCTCGACCGTGCCACGGGCAAGGTGTCTTACGGCCGCGTGCCGGCCGGCTCGGTGGTGGTGCCGGGCAACCTGCCCTCGGCCGATGGCAGCTACAGCCTGTATTGCGCGGTGATCGTGAAACAGGTCGATGCCAAGACCCGCGCCAAGACCAGCATCAACGAGTTGCTGCGTGGCGACTGAAGCCACTGCAGGCGCGGCGACGTCGGCCCATGCGCCTGCGTCCGACACCCTGGCGCTGACGCAGAACCTGCTGCGGCGACGTTCGGTCACACCCGACGATCAGGGATGTCAGGCACTCATCGCCGAGCGCCTGCAGGCCATCGGCTTTCGCATTGAATGGTTCAATTCCAACGGCGTGACCAACCTCTGGGCGCGCCGGGGTAGTGCTGCGCCGCTGCTGTGCCTGGCCGGACATACCGATGTCGTACCGACCGGACCGCTGCAGCAATGGATCACCGATCCGTTTGTGCCGGTGATCCGCGAAGGCAAACTCTATGGGCGTGGCGCAGCCGACATGAAAACCTCGGTCGCGGCCTTTGTCACCGCGTGCGAAGCCTTTGTCAAAGCCCACCCCAACCATGCCGGTTCGCTGGCCCTGATGATCACCTCGGATGAAGAAGGTGAAGCCACCGATGGCACAGTGAAAATGGTCGAGGCGCTCAAGGTACGCGGCGAGCGGATCGACTACTGCCTGGTGGGTGAGCCGACCTCGGTCAATCGCATCGGCGACATGGTGAAAAACGGTCGTCGTGGTTCGCTCTCGGGCACGCTGCGGGTGCAAGGTATCCAGGCGCATATCGCCTATCCGCATCTGGGCCGTAATCCGATACACACCCTGGCCCCGGCCCTGGCAGAACTGGCCGCCGAACAATGGGATAGCGGCAACGAATACTTTCCGCCCACCAGCTGGCAGGTGTCGAATATCAAATCGGGTACGGGCGCCTCGAACATCATTCCCGGTGATCTGGAGATGCGCTTCAACTTTCGCTTCTCCACCGCCAG
>CAIPUP010000141.1 GCA_903868285.1 uncultured beta proteobacterium | reverse complement strand
TCATGCGCGCATGGCAACTACGTGATCTTTTTTGAGTCCACGACAGAGCAGGTCACCATCGTTCGCATATTGCACGGCGCGCGTGATGTTCCTGAAGTCTTGAAGGCCACGTAAAGTCATTCAGTTTTATCGCTGGGCCCTACCGTACCCCCCTCTCGAGCGTGAAAACGGACCTCGCACACCTTCGGCGGCAGGGGTGGTCCAAGCTTGATGCCGAGCTTGAGTCATGCTCCAGTTGATTGGCTCTTCTGAGCGTGATCCAATCGGCCCATCGACCGCAGAACCGAAAGGACGATGTCTATGAAACGATTGCTACTTGCGATGGTGTTTCTTGCCGCTGGGACTGCTTGGGCCGAGTGGGTGCGCATGGGCGAGGACAGCGGCCAAATTACTCACTACTTCGACCCGAAAACCATCGGCAAAGAAGGAGACCTGAGAACCGTGCGCTGGCTGGAAGAGTTCAGGACTAAAGACGCTACCGGTGTGCTGTCGACCCGCTCGATGTACGAATTTGACTGTCAGCAGGAGCGCCGCAGAACGCTTGCTTTCTCAAGTCACCCCGAGCGGTGGGCTAACGGCAAGACCATCAGCAGTGGGCATCGGCCATCAAACTGGGAAGCCGTTCCAGTTGACTCGTTTGCCGATGCCTTTCGCAAGTTGGTCTGCTCCCGATAGCGAAACGTAAGCCAATCGAAACCGATTCGGTTTACTCACCGCAGTCTTTAAATCTTGCGTCACTGCTGCAAGGATCTGCAAGAGCGCCAGCCTTGAATCCCCTTGACCCGCACGCGCACAATACTGGTCGTGAAATTGGCTTGCTGGCGCAGTAAAGTTGTGTTCAACCGCTTGATGCCCTTACGCACTATTTCTTCAGCATTGCGCTCACTAGGGCAGCTTACGACAGCACCGCGTCCAGTTCCGAAGGCTATGGTGACTGTCACCCCGGAATCCCCGTTAAGAATCCGCCCAATACGTATTGAATCGAAAAATTTATGTTGACTCCGTTGATTGAGCGCTTGATGTCAAGGGGATAAGATCACTTGAAATGGACAGTTTTTAAGGAGACAACATGGGTTTGCGCATCTGGCATCAGAGTTTTACTGTCCTGGGCGACTTGCCCGAATACCGCGAATTGCTGCGCGCGCGCATCAACAGCGTGGTGCGGCCGGACACTGAGGTGGTGCTACATGGCCAGATTCCCGGCACGTTTTCGAGTGATTACCCGGGCACCGACCTGAAGTATCAGTTTCTTTACTGGATGCACGGCCTGCAGTGGGTGGCAGCTGCGCGCGAGGCCGAACGTCAGGGCTACGACGGCATGGTGATGGCCAACGTGCCCTCACCGATGATTGCCGAGATCCGCAGCCTGGTGGACATTCCGGTGGTAGGTTACGGCGAGGCGGCCTTCCATATCGCCGGCCTTTACGGGCGCAAGGTCGGCATGCTGTTCTTTCTCGCTGACAAGAAAGATTTTTGGCCCGAACGTATGCACGATTGGGGGGTGACGGAGCGCTTTGCCGGCATTCATGGCGCCGGCGTGAATTTCCGCGATGTTACCGAAGCGCTGGCACATCCCGAAAAGCGCCAGGCGGTCTGCGAAACCATCATCGCCAACGGAGAAAAGCTGGTATCGGAATGCGGCGCCGATGTCATCGTGCCCGGCGAGATGCCGCTCAATCTGCTGCTTGCCGAAGAGGGCATCAGCCAGATCGGTGGTGCGACGGTGATCGACGGCATCGGCCTGAGCTTCAAGCTGGCTGAGATGATGATCGATCTGAAAAAAATCTCCGGCATGAGTGCCAGCCGGCGTGGTTATTTTCACGCCCAGCCGGACCGCAAACGGGTCGATCAGGTGTTTGATTTTTACGGCCTGGGCGACCTAGGCGCGCGCCTCATCGAGAACTGAAGCCAGACTGCGGTTCTACAGCACCCGTGTCAGCAGGTTTTTGTGCAGCCGGTCCTTTAACAGAGCGCGCTGCACCTTGTTGGTGGCGGTCAATGGGAGTTCGCTGGCGCTGAACACCGCCTTGGGCATCTTGTAGCCGGCCAGCTGCAAACGCAATTGGCCGAGGATGGTCGGCCAGTCATGCGCTTCGGCATTGACCACCACCAGCGCCGGCACTTCATCAAGGCGTGCATCGGCCATGCCGACCACGCTCAGCATCTGGATGCCGGTCAGGTCACGCAGGGCCTGCTCAACCTCATCAGGCGCGAGGTTTTCGCCGCCAACGCGGATGATTTCTTTGAGCCGTGCCAGGTACATCAGTTCATTGTTTTCGGTCAGCGTGCCCAGGTCACCCGAACGCAGCCAGCCATCGGCGGTGAACGAATCCAGATTGGCCTGCGGCCGATTGAAATAGCCGGGGGTGATGGTCGGGCCACGCATCTGGATTTCGCCCTGTCCACCGGGTGCGAGACTGGCGCCGGTGTGCGGGTCGGCAATGCGCAACTGGTTGCCCGCCTGCGGCCGGCCGTTGGCCGAGATGCGCGAGGCCAGC
>CAIPUP010000140.1 GCA_903868285.1 uncultured beta proteobacterium | reverse complement strand
TTTGTGCGCTGCGGGGTGAGAATCCGCGCCTTCGCGCCCAATCCCGCCGGCGTATCCGAGATGGCATGACAACCCCGACGCAATCCCCCCTCGCTGCAGGCGAGGTCGCCAGCCCTGATCACGCGCACGCCGCAGTGCACGCACAAGCGCACGCACAAGCGCACGCCAAGGGCCAGTCGCAACTGGCATTGACCATGCTCGCGCTGGGCATTGTCTACGGCGACATTGGCACCAGCCCTTTGTATGCGATGAAGGAGACCTTCAATCCGGCGCATGGCATTGGTCTGGATGCCGCCTCGGTTCTGGGTGGTGTGTCGACCATCCTGTGGGCCTTGATGATCGTGGTCACGCTGAAGTATGTGGTGCTGGTGATGCGCGCCGACAACCGTGGCGAGGGCGGCATCATGGCCTTGCTGGCGCTGGCGGCCAGTGCGGTCGGCAAAGACTCGCGCTGGTATGCGCCAGTGGCCCTGGTCGGCTTGGCCGGGGCATCGCTGTTTCTGGGTGAGGCGGTGCTGACGCCAGCGATCTCGGTGCTCTCGGCGGTCGAGGGATTAGAAATTGGCACCAGCGCCTTCAAGCCCTACGTCGTGCCGATTTCATTGGGTGTGCTGTGTGCACTGTTCCTGATGCAGCGCCAGGGCACGGCGGCGGTGGGTGCTTTGTTCGGGCCGGTCTGTCTGGTGTGGTTTCTTGCGCTGGCGGCAGCCGGGCTGTGGGCCATCCTGGGGCATCCGGCGGTGTTGGTGGCGCTCGATCCACGTCACGCCTGGAGCTTCATTACCAGTCACGGTTTTGCCTCGTTCGCCGTGCTGGGCGCGGTGGTGCTGGCCTTCACCGGCGTGGAAGCGCTGTATGCCGACATGGGCCATTTCGGCAAGCGTCCGGTGCGTATGGCCTGGTTCGCGCTGGTATTTCCGGCGCTGGCGCTGAACTATCTTGGCCAGGGCGCGCTGTTGATCGTCAATCCGCAGGCGGTGGAAAACCCGTTCTTTCTGATGTTTCCATCCTGGGCGCTCTATCCCATGGTCGGGCTGGCCACCGCCGCAACGGTGATCGCCTCGCAGGCCACCATCACCGGTGCCTACTCGGTAATCCGCCAGGCGATACAACTGGGTTATCTGCCGCGCATGACAGTGCTGCAGACCTCGGAGCGTGAGTACGGTCAGATCTATCTGCCGGCGGTGAACTGGATTTTGCTGTGCGCCGTGCTGGCCGCCATCGTCGGATTTGGTTCTTCCTCCAACCTGGCGGCAGCCTATGGCATCGCTGTCACGGGCACTATGGTGGCGACGACCCTGCTGACCTTTTTTGTGGTGCGCGCCGGCTGGCACTACCCGCTATGGCTTTCGTTGCTGGCCACGGCGTTTTTCCTGGTCGTAGATGTGACGTTTTTCTCCGCCAGTCTGCTCAAGCTGATCGAGGGAGGCTGGTTCCCACTGGCCATGGGCGGCGTGATACTGCTGGTGATGCTGACCTGGCGCAAGGGGCGACAGATGCTGATGTCGAGCCTGAAAAGCACCGGCATCCCGCTGGATGCGTTTCTGGATTCGCTGTTCCTGCATCCGCCGCACCGGGTCGAGGGCACCTCGGTGTTCATGGTGGCCAACACTGGTTCGGTGCCGAACGCGCTGCTGCATAACCTGTTGCATAACAAGGTGCTGCATCAGCGGGTGATGTTCCTGAATGTGGAAATCCTCACCGTCCCGGCAGTGCCCGAGCGTGATCGCCTGAGCATGGAGTCGCTGGGTAATGGTTGCTGGCGGGTCAAGCTGCGTTTCGGCTTCAAGGATGTCACCGACGTGCCCAAGGCGCTGGAGCTGTGTCGCGCGCAGGGCCTGGACTTTCGCATGATGGAGACTTCGTTTTTTCTCAACCGCGAGACCATCATCGCCACGCCGGGTGGTGGCATGGCGCAATGGCGCGAGCGCCTGTTCTCGGCCATGGCACGCAATGCCACCAGCGCGGTGGAGTATTTCCATATCCCGACCAACCGTGTGATCGAGCTGGGCACGCAGGTGGAAATCTGATCGGCGTTAAGCGGCCGCGGCGCAAACGCTGCACTGTGGATCGCGCGGCACGCGGATGCTGCGCCACTCGGTGCGCAGGGCGTCGAACAGCAGCAGACGTCCGGCCAAACTGAGGCCGATACCGGTCAGACATTTGATGGCCTCGGCCGCCTGCATGCAGCCGATGATGCCGGTCAGTGGAGCGAAAACGCCCATCACTGCGCAGCGCACCTCTTCCGGTTCGGCTTGTTCGGGGAACAGGCATTCATAGCAGGGGCTGTCGGCGATGCGGGCATCGAATACCGCCACCTGTCCGTCAAAGCGGATGCCAGCGCCCGATACCAAGGGTTTCTTCAGCGCGACACAAGCGCGATTCACGGCATGTCGGGTAGCGAAGTTGTCGCTGCAATCGAGCACCACATCGGCCTGCGCCACCAGTCGATGGAGCAACTCGCCCTCGGCGCGTACTGCCAGGGTTTGTATCGTCACTTCGGGATTGAGTCGCGCCAGAGAGTCCTGCGCCGAGGCTACCTTGGGCCGCCCGATATCCGCCGTGCCATGCAGGATTTGACGTTGCAGATTGGTGAGGTCGACGTGGTCGGCATCGGCCAGGCTCAGATGCCCGATGCCGGCTGCGGCCAGATACAGCGCGGCGGGACAGCCCAGGCCACCAGCACCGATGATCAGCGCCCGTGACGTCAGCAGAATCTCTTGCGCCTCGGTGCCAAATTCATCCAGCAGAATGTGGCGCGAATAGCGCAGCAGCTGCTGGTCATTCATGCCGCGAACAGTCCGCTACGGATTGCAGTCAAGCCCTAGCGGCTTCAGTTCTTTCTGGCCTCGGCCGCTGCCGCAGCAACTGGCGGTGACTTTTGTACCGGCCGGCCCTTGAGGAAGTTCATCGCCTGCTGGAACTGGAAGTCACCATCCGTGGCGAACTCCAGTGGCTTGAGCTGTTCTTCCTCGCTGCGCTTGGCGGTATCGGACTTGGCGGCAGCCGCATCTTTGGCTGACTTGTCACGTTCGGCTTGCTCGCGATCGTTGGATAGATGCTTGTTGAGATCGGCTTCGCGCAGCCGGTTCACGGGCTGCGTGGGATCATCGACTTGCACATCGGGTTCGATACCCTTGGCCTGGATGGAGCGTCCGGACGGGGTGTAATAACGCGCCGTGGTGAGCTTGATCGCGGTGTTATTGCCCAGCGGCAGAATGGTTTGCACCGAGCCTTTGCCAAAGGTTTGCGTGCCGATGATGGTGGCGCGCTTGTGGTCCTGCAATGCGCCGGCCACGATCTCTGAGGCCGAGGCCGAGCCGCCGTTGACCAACACCACCATCGGGACAGTTTTGACCCCGGCCGGCAGGCCGCGCAGGTAGTCTTCGCCGCGACCGCGCAGATAGTCCTCAGGGGTGGCGATGAACTTGCGTTTGGCGTCTTCGGTGCGGCCATCGGTCGACACCACCAGCGCCTTGGCCGGCAGGAAGGCAGCGGAAATGCCGACCGCGCCGTTGAGTAGGCCACCCGGGTCGTTGCGAAGATCGAGCACCAAGCCCTTGAGCGGGCCGTCCTTGTACAGCGCGGTGATGTGCTTGACCAGGTTCTCGCCGGTGTGTTCCTGGAACTGTGACACCCGCACCCAGCCATAGCCGGGCTCAATCATTTTGGATTTGACGCTCTGTACCCGGATCACATCGCGCATCAGCGTGACTTCGAATGGCTTGGTTTCACCTTTGCGGGCAATCGTTAGGCGAATGTTGGTGCGTGGCTTGCCACGCATGCGTTTGACTGCATCGTTGAGCGTCATCCCCTTCACCGGCGTGTCATCCAGCTTGATGATCAGGTCGCCGGGCTTGAGGCCGGCGCGAAAGGCTGGGGTGTCCTCGATCGGCGACACGACTTTGACGTAGCCGTCCTCCATGCCCACTTCGATACCGAGTCCGCCAAATTCGCCTTGTGTGCCAACCTGCAGCTCGCGGAAGGCATCCTGATCAAGATAGGCCGAATGTGGGTCCAGGCCGCTCAGCATGCCGTTGATGGCCTCATTGATCAGCTTCTTGTCGGCCACATCCTCGACGTAGCCGGACTTGATGGCGCCGAACACTTCGGCGAAGGAACGTAACTCATCGACCGGCAGTGGCAGCTTGGCCGGTTCACGTTGCGCAATGGCAGAGAAATTGAGCGACAGCAGCACGCCGGCGAGAACGCCAGCCATCACCAGGCCGATCTGTTTCACTTTGCTGCGCATGCTGGACTCCTGCAGGGATTCTGCTGTTTTGCCACGGATGGATGGGTTTCGATGCCGCTAGATGGGGCGAATTTTGATGATTGCAATGGCATGCACTCAGCGTGCTGAAAACCACTTGGCAGGGTCTAGCGCCTTGCCCTCATGACGCATTTCAAAGTATAGCCCTGATTCCGGATTGCCCCCGCTGGCTCCTACGGTGGAGACCACATCACCAGCGCGCACTGTATCCCCGACTTGCTTGAGTAATGACTCGTTGTTGCCATAGATGCTGAGATAGCCTTGGCCGTGATCGATCACCAGCAGGTTGCCAAAGCCGCGCAGCCAGTCCGAGAACGCCACCTGTCCGGCTGCGATGGCGCGTACTTCCTGGCCGCCCGGCGCGCGGATGAACAAGCCCTTCCAGGCTGGGCCGCCACCCTCGCGTGGCATGCCGAAACGGCCGACGGGATTGCCGCGGGTGGGCGGTCTCAGGCTGCCGCGCAGTTGTTCGAATGTTCCCGCGAGCTCGGTCATGCTGCTGCGGTTGGCTTCCCGTGCGCCGCTGTCCTTGGCCGCGCCACTGCGCGTGCTTTTGTCGCCACTGTTCTTGTCACGGTTGTTTGCTGCATCGTTGCCGGGGTTAGCCTTGCGGTTGGTACCGCTCGGGGGACGGGTTGCCAGAATGCGACCGATTTCCTCGATCACCCGTGTCAAACGGGATTCATCGCGTTGCATGACCTCGACCTGGCGACGTTGCTCGCGAATGCGTTCGGATAGCTGATCTAGCGTCTTGCGATGCGTCGCCTGCAGGGTGACCAGCTGGCTGCGCTGCTCGCGCTGACGTGTCTCCAGCTCCTGCAGCTGCGCGGCGCGCTCGCGGCTGCGTGTCTCGAGCAGTTTCAGACTGCTGATTCCTGCGCGCAGATCGTTCACCACATTGGCTTCGGCACGCGACAGATAGGACAAGTAGTGCAGGTCGCGTGCAATACGATTCGGGCTCTGTCCCGAGAGCAGTAATTTCAGCGGGCCCGGTTCGCCAGCTTGATGGCGCGCGAGCAATACCTGTTCCAGCTGGTCCTGACGCCGACCAAGAGCCGCTTCGATCTCCTGCCGCTGCAAGGTGGCTTCGCGTAGTTCGCTGCGGGCCTGTTCGTGTTGTTCGCCGAGCAATCGCAAGCTGCGATTGGTAGAGGAAATCGATAACTCCGAATCGCGCAGCGCATCACGTGCCTCGCTGCGCGTACCCTCGGTCGCGGCCAAGTCCTTTTTGAGCTTTTCGAGGCGGCCGCGCACCCGCTCCAATTCCTTGCGTTCGGCCTGACTGGCGGCGGTTCGTTCGTTTTTATCGCTGCGTACAGTCTTGTCAGCACTCAGTGCCGGGGGCGGAGCAAGTGCGCTCAGTGCGCCAAAAGCAAGCAGTGCAGCCGGTGCGCCAAGCTTACGCAGCAGGCTGGTCGCAATCGCCGGCAAGGCAATCAACCGGGTCATCCGCCCTCGTACGGAACGGATGCGGCGCGCATCAACTGGCGGCCTTGCCCTGATTGGCGACCGAATGCATGGCGCGCTCAATCTCAGCCTGGTCGCCAAGGTAGTAACTGCGCAAGGGCTTGAGTGCGGCATCCAGTTCATACACCAGTGGCCGTGCGGTCGGTACATTGAGTTCAACGATTTTTTCGTCGCTGATGCCATCCAGATACTTGATCAGTGCACGCAGTGAATTGCCATGCGCAGCAATGATCACGCGCTTGCCGCTGCGTACCGTTGGCGCAATGGTCGACTCCCAGTAGGGTACGAAGCGCGCCACAGTGTCTTTGAGGCACTCGGTCAGAGGTAGCTGGCCGGCGGTCAACTTGCTGTAACGCGGATCGTGTGCCGGGCTGCGCGGGTCGGATGTCTCCAGCGCCGGCGGCGGGGTGTCATAGCTGCGTCGCCACACCAGTACTTGATCGTCACCGAATTTAGCGGCCGTTTCGGCCTTGTTCAGCCCCTGCAGTGCGCCATAGTGGCGCTCATTCAGGCGCCAGTCGGTGGTGACCGGGATCCACATCCGGTCCATTTCCTCCAGCGTCAGCCACAGCGTGCGAATGGCGCGCTTGAGCACCGAGGTGTAGGCGCAGTCAAAGTCAAAGCCTTCCTTACGCAGTAACTGGCCGGCAGCGCGGGCCTCGTCGACCCCGGCAGGCGTCAGATCGACATCGGTCCAGCCGGTAAAACGGTTTTCCTTGTTCCAGGCGGATTCGCCATGGCGCAGCAGAACGAGTTTGTACATGGGGTGGGGCTTTTGCAGGGGGGTGAACGGGGTTGAAGCAGGGTTCGCGCAGGGTTTACGCGGGGTTTACGCCAAGCGTCCTATAATAACGGATCGACCTCGGTTTCATCTTCGGCCCCACTCCTTCTGGCCATGGTTCCGAGCCTGCCTGAACCTGCAAACGCCCCTACTTGAATATGTCCGCCAGCCAAACCGCAGAGATCAGCAGAGATATTTTCGAGTTAATCGGTCGCGGCGAGCAGATCGAGCAGGCGGCGCGTGCCATGAAGGCTATTTCGCATCCGCTGCGGCTGAAGATTCTTTGCGTGCTGGGTGACCAGGAGGTCAATGTGCAGGAGATTGTCGAGGCTGTGGGTACCACGCAGTCCAACATCTCGCAGCATCTGGGCATCTTGCGTGATAAAGCGATACTTCGTTCGCGCAAGGAGGCCAATAAGGTGTTTTACAGCGTCAGTGACGCACGCACGCTGGCGCTGATTGCCAGCATGCGCGAAGTATTTTGCGGGGTCGACGGCAAGCCACGCGCTGACTCGGGTTGATGAGGCTCTGGTGTCGCGGCCATCCCATTATTGACAGTAACTTTTTTTCATATCAGCAAGGACCGCATGAAATTTGTTCTCGACAATATTTATCTGATTGCCATTGCCGTGGTTTCGGGCGCGATGTTGCTGTGGCCCATGCTGCGTCGTGGTGGTGGCGGTGCCGCAGTCAGCACCACCGAGGCAACGCAGTTGATCAACCGCGAGGATGCGTTGATGGTGGATGTGCGTGATCAGGACGCTTTTGCCAAAGCGCATATTCTGAATGCCCGCAGTGTGCCGATGTCGCAGATCGTCGCTCGAGGCCAAGAGCTGGCCAGCCACAAGCAAAAGCCGCTAATCGTCTATTGCGACAGCGGCAGTCGCTCTTTGGCGGCGGCGGCGATATTTCGCAAGGAAGGCTTTACGCGCGTGCAAAGTCTCAATGGCGGTTTGCAGGCCTGGCAACAGGCCGGACTGCCGGTGCAAAGCTGAGGCCCGGTCATGGCGGATTTGCATGATTCCGGCAGCAACGGGACGGGCGTGAAAGTGACCATGTATGCCACTGGCTGGTGTCCGTATTGTCGTCGTGCCGAGTCGCTGTTGCGCGACAAGGGCGTGGTGTTTGAATGGATCGATGTCGAGGATCATCCCGGCAGGCGCGAGGAAATGATGCGTTTGTCCGGTCGCCGTACCGTGCCGCAGATCTGGATCGGCGAGCAGCATGTGGGTGGCTGTGATGATCTGTTTGCGCTGGAGCAGTCCGGCCGGCTGAATGCGATGCTGTCAGTCTGATTTTTTAACCGACGCTGTGTGAGAGCGCAGCGTCACTGGAGATAACGTGAGCGAACAAGTACAGCAGCCGATCTTCGGCATCGAAAAAATCTACGTCAAGGATCTGTCGCTGGAAGTGCCGGGTGCGCCGATGGTCTATCTGGACGGCAATGTGCCTGAAATCCAAATCCAGATTGGCCATGCAGTGCAGCCCATGGAAGGTGCACTATTCGAAGTCTCGCTGCGTGTGACAGTGGCTGGCATGGTGGGCGACAAGGCGCACTTCATGGTGGAGGTGTCGCAAGCAGGAATTTTTCAGGCCACCAACGTCGCTGAGGAAGACATGGGCACGCTCTATGG